>JBCDCL010000028.1:0-12785 GCA_039182175.1 Planctomycetota bacterium | reverse complement strand
TACATCGCCTGCTGGTAGCACCAATCGAAGAGCGTCTCCCACTCGGCTTGCTGGGCTGCCCTGGCGGCGTTGGCATCGCCCGTGCCGCGGACGGCCGCTTCACATTGGTCGACGAAGGCGAAGGGGTCCCACTCGCCAAACTCCTCGGCCAACCGTCCCAGTACCGGGTGATCGCCAACTCGCCGGAACCAGTACTTGGCGTTGGAGAAATCGCCCTCGCGGCGGTGCATGATGCCGTGCCAGAAACTTCCTTCCGCCGTATCGAGCGACTGGCTGATGAGGTGTGACTCGTTCAGAAAGTCATGCAGTAGCCAAACGCCCGCCACGCACGCTTCGGCTTGGATAGGGTCCTGCAGGGCGGCGTGGTTGAATGCGGAATCGACCGTCATCTCGGCCAACTGCTTGCGGCGTGCATAGTCGGGCGAACCACCATCAAGCGGCCGGCAACGATCGATGGCAAGCCAGGGCGCCAGGACAGGGCCATATGCATCCGGATCAAAATCGCTCATGCCCAAAATAATAGAACATCCCGGCGCGACTTGCGATCCACACAAGCAAGTAAGAGTCCACCCCGACGCGGACCATCCCCCCGATCTCCTGTTATCTCCTTATCTCCTCCACCAAACGTTTGTCACAGTGTCAGGTGTCGAAGAACTCGTGGATCGCCTCGACGATGCGGCCCGAGGCATGGCCATCGCCGTACGGGTTGGCGGCCTCTGCCATTTGGCGATAGGCATCGGGGTCGGTCAGCAGACGGTCGACGTGCTCGACGATCGCCGCCGCCACGGGGCCGACCAATCGCACCGTGCCAGCGTCGACCCCTTCGGGCCGCTCGGTAGTGTTCCGCATCACCAGCACGGGCTTGCCAAGACTGGGCGCCTCTTCTTGCACGCCACCAGAGTCGGTCAGCACCAACTGGCAGCGATCCAATAGGGCGACAAACTCGCTGTACGGCTGCGGCCCAACGAGGCGAATGTTCTCTGCTCCGCCTAGCCGCTCATGAACCACTGCTTTGACGTTTGGATTCAAATGCACGGGGTAAACGAACAGCGTGTCAGCATGCCGATTGGCGAGCGTCGATAGCGCATCGCAAATCTGCTGGAAGCCGTCGCCGAAGTTCTCGCGGCGATGCCCCGTCACCAGCACCATCGGCCGCGTGAGAACGTCTTCGCCGATGAGGCCAGCCAGCTGGGTGGTGAGCTGATTTCGCACCGCCGGTTCTTGCTGACGGGCAACTTCTAGTTGCAATGCATCGATCACCGTGTTGCCGGTGACGAAAATCGCCGACCGCTCGACACGCTCGGCCAGCAGATTATCGCGCGACCGTTCGGTGGGAGCGTAGTGCATCGCCGCCAGCGTGGTGGTCAGTTTGCGGTTGGCTTCTTCGGGGAAAGGAGACGCGAGATCGCCCGTCCGCAAGCCAGCTTCGACGTGACCGACCGGCACACGGCGATAGAAGCTGGCTAAGGCGCCGGCGAGCACTGTCGTGGTGTCGCCTTGCACCAATACCAAATCGGGGTCGAGCGCCACGAGGGTCTCGTCAATCGCGGTGACCAATCGCCCGGTGAGCGTCGCCAGCGATTGGTTCGGCTGCATCACCGCCAGATCACGGTCGACATGAATGCCAAACAGCGAGATGACCTGATCGATCAACTCACGGTGCTGCCCCGTGTTGATGACCACCGGCTCTAGTGCATCGTCGGCCGCGAGCGCAGCGATCACCGGCGCCAGCTTAATCGCCTCGGGGCGAGTGCCCATCAAAACAGCAACACGACGTTTCATCGGCGAGGGGAGAGGGTAAGGGGGCGGGGCAAAAAGGCAGGCTCGGGAGCGTCACATTCCACGGTAATCACCAACGTTGCTTGCCGAAAGCAGCGACAATCGCAATCTCAGCCAACCTGTGAAGGAACCCAGAAACCGTCGACATTCGCTTTGCTGCGTGCTGGCAATCATCCGGGGCTGCCAATCTTGACCTCCGCTTGCTGCCGTTTTGCCCCAGTTAAAAGCCGGAACGCAACAATTATTGACCTCTGTCCGAACGCCGGCTTTTTTCGTTGCACTTTCCCGCACCACAGCTACCATATGCCGCCAGAAGCACTGCCTGAGGGGTCAGCAACCAGCAGCAGGGACTAGCCGTTCGGTCTGCCCCCTCAGCGCTTTGTGTATTCGTGCAACCCAGATACGCACTTTCGGAGGCCGCTAGTGATGAACACGCAAACCCGACTGTCTCACATTCTCGGCGCCCTTGCCGCCACGGCACTGCTGATCGCCCTGCCGACGACCGCCGCCCATGGGAGTGACTTGGTAGAAGTCACGTTCTCTGGAGTCGTGACCGATGTCGACGCAGGCAGTCCCTTCGGGACGGCTGGCGTTAGTCTTTCCGATCCGGTTAGTGGATCGATCCTCTACGATACCGCGACGCCAGTCGATCCAATGGGCGGCGCCGAGCCAATTGGCTTTGGTCCGATCTATTTCCCTGGCATCGCCGATGGATTTACGATCAGCGTCGGGCCGTTTGTGTTCTCCGGTTCAGATTACTTTATCGGCGTGTCGGATGGCGGGTTTGATGTGATTAACTTCTCGTTTGGCGGATTCTCGGGCGCGGTCTTGCCGTCAGATGGAGGCGTCACGCTTGATACTTCGAATCCTGGCAACGTCATTTTTTTCGATGGAACCGGCTCAGCGCTGTCTGGCACAGATTTACCGACATCGATTGACCCTGGGGCATTCGATGACATTAGCGGAGAACTACTAGCCGTCGGCGGCGCCACGGTGCTCTTTTCCATCACGGATGTCAGCGTGGCCATTGTGCCGGAGCCCGCAAGTGCGACGATCGTCGCCGCCGCGTTAGCATTACTCGCAGCTAAACCTGCTAGAAGAAGGTGGACTTGTTAAGCCGCCTCGACTCGCCGCTGCGTGAGTAGTTCGCCGCATTCCTTTGCTACGCGTTCGACCGTGATGGCTTGCATTGCTTCGTTGCCGGCGCGGCGACGCTCGCCGTACGAGCCGTCGGCGAATTTGGCTTGGATCGTCCGATTACCAGGGCCGTAGGCGCCGCACCAACGGGCGTCGCTGGCGCCGTGCAGGCTGACGGTCGGCGTGCCAACGGCGACCGACAGATGCATCGGCCCCGTGTCGGAGCCAAGAAACATCCGAGCATGCCGGCAGAGGGCGCCCAGTTCGGGCAGCGATGTTGGCGGGGCGAGGACCGCGGCGCCCGCGCTCTGCTGGACGATCGTTTCGGCCAAGGGCTTTTCATCGCCGCCGCCCCACAGGGCGAGACTCTTCAGCCCGTGGTCGCTGGCGAGTCGCTGGGCAATCTGGCCATACCGCTCGGCGGGCCACAACTTCGATGCCCAACCGGCGCCCGGATTGAGGATCGCAAACCGGCCCGACTCTAGGCCTAGCGTGTCGACCGTCTGCTGGGCGAATGCCGCGTCGGCGTCGTGCAGCTCGACATCAAACCGCACGCCATCAAACCCCACCGGCCGGCGATCGGCGCCCGCCAGCTCAATCCCGAGTGGTTTGCAAATGCCCAGGTAGTGATGCACCACGTGGTCTGCGTTGACGTCGGTCAGCACATTGTTGAGCTGCTTGCTGAACTCGCGGCCATCGGTCCCGCCAACGCCTAGCCGCCGCTTGGCGCCGGTCAGCCACGCGACGAAGGCACTCTTGGTCAGACACTGCAAGTCAACTGTTGTGTCGAACTGCCGGGCGAGCAACTCGCGACGCAGCCGCAGGATCGCACTGGGCGAGCGATACCATCGCCGCGGCGCCTGGATCACCTCGTTGAGCGCCCGATGTCCACGCAGCAGTTCTGCACTCCGGCCTTCAACGACCCAAGAAATATGAGCATCGGGAAAACGATCCCGCAGGGCACACAGCACGGGCATACCGTGGATCACGTCGCCAACGGCTGTGAGCCGAACAATCAACAACCGCTCGGGAGGGAGTGCTTCTTCCATGAAGTCTTCGCGAGTGAAAAGCCAAAGTTTCGCCTGCCGGGGCGTTCCTAGCGCCCGCGGGCTGCCAGCCTGAGAGTGGCGGAGTTTCCCTGATTCAGGGCGATTTGACCACAGCGATTCGCCGCCGTCGTAGGGTGATTTTGTGGTTCACGTGTCGAATGTTCGCGAAGCGAAGTAGCTCGGCGAAGGCGGAAAGGGGAGGGCGGAAGGCGGGGAATAGGCAAGGCGATACTGGGGAGGTTCCAGTTGTTTTCCGCCTTTCACCTTCAACTTTCGAGACGCTCTTAGAGCATCGCCAGCGAGCCCATTTCGAATCTCTAAGCGGACCTGCCGCCGGCGCCAGCACCGACGAGCCCCGTCCAATGGGGTTGGGCTGTGTGTGACCGCGACACTCGCTAGTAGTACGCTACCGGCTGGCGGAAGAGGTTTTGATTGACGAAATAGGGATCGTCCGTCCGCGGATAGACCACGCCCGTGCCGAACATCAGGCGACCAATCCAACTGACGAACAGGATCGCGAGCACTGCAGAGATGATCTGCACGGTGAAGGTGCCGATGTCGCCCCGCGTCCAACCCAAGATGTGCCCCGACGACGCCGAGACAAACGCCAGTAGGTAGGGATTGGTTGACTGTCGCACCAGCATCTCGTCGACAAACCGTAGGGCGACGGCTGCCAAGAATCCGTAGAAGACCAACATGTGCAGCCCGCCTTCGTGGAAACCGTGACCAATTACGTTTGGCCCCCACGTTGCCCGCGTGCCCTTCGCCCGGACAGTCTTGGGTAGGGTGTAGCCCAGCCCTTTCGGTTTGTCGGGCCAAAAGGCTCGCGGGATGTAGATGGTCCCTACGTAGAAGACCGAGTGAAAGGGCACAGGGTCTTCTTCGCGCGTGTAGACATGGATCGCCGCCAGTGCGGTTTGCGCAGCATTCTGGCCTGCTAGTTGGTCGACGTCGCTATTGAGCATTTGTTTGGGAATCTTCAGCAGCGCCTCCATAGCGTTGGCGACATTGCGTTCCTTCTTCTCTCCCTGCCGATCAAAGTGACGCACCGTTGAGTAGGCGCCGAGCGCCAGAAGCATCACGAAGCTCGTAACGCCCAGGACAGCGATATTGGTCGTCGGCGAGCGGTAGCGTAGTTCCAACCAGTAATAAGCAATCGGAATGGCGATCGCCACGCCGAGGATGGTCCGCCGGCCACCACCGGTGAGCACGCCAATCAAGAGACCGGCCAGCAGTACGGTGAGCAGTGTCGCCAGAAGTACGAGATTCGATTTACTGCGACACCACGCCGCGAAGGCAAGCACCACGGCAATAATCGTTGCCTTGTTCCCGACGTGCGACACAACTTGCGCTACGCCTTGAATTGGCGGCGGCTTGAAGGCCAACGCCGCGAGAACGAGGGAGATCAATAACATGCCGTAGAGCGTCCGCGAGTTCGACGGCGGCCACTTTCGAAAGAAGCGGCCCGCGATGCGACGCGGGAACTTTACGAAGCGGTAGGTCAGCACCAGCGACGTTAGAAACACGACCGCCCCGAGCATGAACAGCTCGTAGTCGCTATTGGTGTACTCGAGGATGCGGAACCGCTCGGACTCGTACGCTGCTTTGACGCCGGCTAAACCGATGAAGTTGGCCGAGCCCACCAAGAACAGATTCCACGTCGTCAGCAGGTCCGACTTGCCACGCAAGTACGGCACGATGATCAGCAACGCAATGACGCCAATGACGCCAAAGCTGAACGGTCCCAACAAGTGAAATGACGACATCCGAAGCGGTCAGATTCTAAGCGGTGCGGTGAGGAAGGTCCGGTTGAACCGGCCATAGAGGCGAGGCTCGCTAAGGGGCCGGCGCCAAACGCTAGCAAGCCACCTGTTTATAGCCCGCTACGGCAGGGCGGGCGTTTGGCTTTGGTCAACTAATTATCGCGCCAAGCAGCAAGGTCGCGGCCTAATCGGTTTTCTAGTTGCTCCAGGTCGTCGCGGTAGTAATCGACCAGGGCCGATTGTAGGGCTGGCGACGGCTGGGGCCGTTTTGCCGGCAGAAGCTTCTTCCATGCGTACTCGTCGAGCACCTGGTTGAGCTTGATAAGCGGCGTGGTGATAAGTCCTTTTGGGCGGTCAAAATTCCGGCGGTCGGGCGTCCACCGGCGGCACCAGCGGTCCACGGCGTTCCATAATCGCAGCCGCGTGAGCGAATACGAAGCCCCCATCGGCCGCCGGCTAATCGCCTGGGGCCGGTAGTCTGGCGACACGCCTACAAACCGGTACGCCTCGGCCAGTGCATCGCCCGAGTCGCCTCGGAAATCGTCCAACAGCGTGACCAGAATCCGATCGGCCGGGAAGTGCTCGTCATAGCTGGCTAGGCCCCGGGCGTAGAGGCCAAACTCCAAGACCTCACTCGCACGCGGGTAGCCCGACACGTCGCCCCGCATTATACGCGGCATGCCTACTTCGAGCGGCGCCAGCGGCAACAGGCCCGTCTTCATGTAATGGAAGTAAGCGGAAATCGCTCGCTCGACAGGGCTCCGCAGCACAACCACCAGCTTTAGCTCCGGCATGTGTTCCGCCAGCCGAGCGGGACACTCTGGCAAGCCGAGCAGATTCGGCCGCTTCACGCCGATCACTTGGCCAGGCTGGGCCGGGTCGAAGTGTTGCTCGAACCAGTCGAGCCATGCCGGGTCGTAAAGCGGATCCTCGAAGAACGCCACCTCGGCCGGCGGCATGAAGATCTCCGGATGCTCCCCCAAACACTCCAGCAGGTAGGTTGAACCTGCCTTCTGGGCGCCGATGACGAAAAAGTCGGGGAGCATAATCTGCCGCGGAGCGTTCGAGGGTACGTGCTGTGCTTAGGTTTTGTACTTACGAATCGATGCCTGCCGCCGCTCTTAGCGCCGCCTGCATGCCATCGACCATCGCCGTCAAACTAAATCGCTCGCGGACAGTGGTCGCCGCCTCGGCCGACATGGCCGCTAGCCGCTGCGGGTCAGACAGCAGAGTGTCAATCGCCTCGGCGACGGCGTCGGCATCATCTGGCGGAACAAGCTTGCCGTTCTTGCCATCAACCAGAGCGACAATCTCTGGATTTTGGGCAGCAAGGTCTTGGCTGGTGATCACCGGCAAGCCATAGCCAAAGGCATGCAGCAAGCTGAGGCCGATGTTCGCCGGATAGACAAAGAGCCGGCTCATCAGCATCCAGGGGGCGAGCTGCGTGTCATCAAAAATGGCGCCCGGCATCCGGACCCGATCGGCAACGCCAAGCCGCTGGGCAAGTTGCTCCAAGTCGCCGCGAGCAGGTCCATCGCCGACAATCAGCGCGACCAAGTTGGACCGTTTGTCTTTGAGCTTCGCCACCGCTTCAATAAGCAAGTCCGCCCGATTCTCCGGCAAGAGTCGCGAGAGGAAGACCACCGGCTCCGCATCCTTAAGGTCATGCTCCTCGGCAAACGCTTGCAGCCGATCGGGCGGCGTACGCCATTGGTCGATCGCTGCGGTGATCGGCGATTGATCGATCGCGTTCGGCGCCACGTAGACTCGATCTTCGGGCCAACCGTCAGCAATCGCTCGGTCAGCCGTGGCTCTGTCGTAGAACAGTAGCGCCGTCGCCCGCTTGCCAAAGAGATCGCGGACGAATCGCCGAGTGGGCGTTTCTCCCTTCGAGTAGCCATGCCCCCACAGCACGGTCGGCATGCCTCGCCGGCGGGCTTTTGCTAGCGCGGGGAGCAGCGACAGGTATCGCGAACTCCAAGAGAGTAGGACGACATCGGCATCGTCGAGCCCGACCGCCTGTAACTGAGCCGCGTGCCAACGAACCTCTTGGCCCAACACGTGGCGAATGGTCATCGGCTTCTCTGCTGCGGCGAAGCCATCGGGCTCGGCGGCGCCGATGCCTGGCTCGTCGCCATACCAGACCCGCAAATCGATGCCAGGCCGGGCCGCGAGTTCCCGATAAACGGGCACGCGGTACTTGGCCAACGAGGGCTGCACGATAACAACGCGGAGCGGCGCCATAGGGAGCTAAATCGTTTCTGTTTCGCCGACTCGGTTGCCCTACGTTTCAATCGACATGCCCGTCGATGCAACTTGCTCGCGACCGCTAGACCGCCAAGTCGTCTTCTTTCTCTTCCGATTGCACGTCGGCACCAGCAGGCTGCGACGCCAACGCAACGGCAAAGGCAATGGGGCCGGTCCGGCCTACGAACATCATCGCGATGATCGTGAGCTTGCCAACCGGCGTCAAATCGCCCGTGATGCCGCGAGACAACCCTACCGTACCTAGGGCAGACGCGGCCTCGAACAGCAAATCTTCAAAAGGGGCCGATTCGACGAGCATCAGCAACGTTGCCCCGATCGTAAAGGTGAGCAAATAGAACGAAATGGCGGCAAACGCCGCAAAGATACGACCATCGGGAACACGGACGCCATGGAACGTCGGATCGTAGTCGCCACGGATCGACGACCGGATCGTCGCAAAGGCTGCCGAGACGCTCGTGCTCTTGATTCCGCCACCCGTGCCTGACGGCGAGGCGCCAATCAGCATCGCGGCGACCGTCACCATCGTGGCGCCGGCAGCGAAACTACCTAGCGGCGCCGTGTTGAAACCGACCGTCGTTAGTGCCGTCATCGACTGAAACCAGGCCGCCAGCAACCGACTTGAAGGCGAGAGTTGGGTGATCGAAGGTTCGATCAAGAAGAGCAGGGCAGCGACAATAAAGATCGCCCCGAACGTAAATCGCAGGATGATGCGTGTCGTCAAGCAGAGACTTCTTCTTCCCCCGGTGACGACTCCCCAAACGTCCGACACGACTAGAAAGCCGAGGGCGCCGCTGAGACTCAAGACAGAGACAATGGCGTTGACGAAAAAGTCGTCGCGAAACTGCTCCAAGCTGTCGGGGAAGACGCTAAATCCCGCCGTACAAAACGCAGACACGGCATGAAAAATCGCAGGCCAAAGGGCGTTCTCTAAACCGGCCGCCGAAAAGGCCCACCACAGCCCGAGCACGCCCGCCAGTTCGACACAGACGGTAAAGCAAACCACAAGAAAGATGAACCGCGTCGCGTCGAAACCTTCAGGCAAGGCGAAGGCGGTCGCGGTCATTTCACGCCGCTCACGCGAGAGTTCATGCCCCCGGCAAACGACCGCGAAACTGCCGAGCGTCATGTAGCCCAGGCCGCCGATTTGGAACAGGCAAAGGATGGCTAGCTCGCCCCAAAACGAATAAGCGTCGGGCGTGTTGACCGTCACCAAACCGGTGGTGCTGACCGCCGAGGCGGCCATGAACAGATTGTCGAGGGCGCCGATCGACGCCTCCTCCCAACAAACCGGCAGGCAAAGCACGAGCCAACCAAGGACGATGTAGGTGGCGTATCCAAAGACAAGCAGTTGGGCTGGCCGGAGCCAATTTCGCAGGTGGGAGAGCATATTTTTCGCTTATCTCGATGCCGGCCGTACGTCGCGGGGAGAGGCGGGGGCGGTCGTTCTAGGATGCCAAAATCTAAGTCGTGTGCAGGCCGGGCAGATGCCGGCCACTCGCGCCGAGCGATTGCCGGGGTGGTGCATTTATCGTGCCGAATCGCCGCCGACGCTAGCCACCAATCTATAGCGGATGCTGAATTGGCGTAGCCAGTGATGCAGCAAGAGTCGCACGACCAGCAATCCGCGGGTGGCCGTGTGTGCCTGCGACTCGCAGTAGTTGCTCCGGGCCGTTGCGAGAAACCGGGTCCCACGCGGCGGTCGGCTAGCCGAATGCGTCGCTCACGCTGGTTTGGTAAAAACGCGGCTATGAAAGCGACTGTCTTTTGTGCGACCAGTCTCGATGGCTACATCGCCCGCAGCGATGGCGATATCTCCTGGCTCGGCGAACCGGGCGCCGACGAAGATGAAAGTGGAGATAACGGTGGCTTCACGCCGTTGATGGAGAGCATCGACTACCTGGTGATGGGCAGGAACACCTACGAGAAGGTGCTAACGTTTGGCGACTGGCCCTACGCCAAGCCAGTGGTGGTGCTTACCAGCCGAGAGCTGGCCGTGCCAAAGCACCTGTCAGGCAAGATCGAGACGATGTCAGGCTCTCCCGCCGACATTGTCGCCACGCTCGCCAGCCGAGGGGCGAAGCATCTCTACGTCGACGGCGGCAATACCATCCAACGTTTCCTCCGCGCCGGATTGATTCACAACCTGATCGTGACAACCGTCCCCGTACTCATCGGATCGGGCATCCCACTATTTAGTGAAGTCGATGCCGATATCCAACGCCAGCACGTCGCCACCCGCACCCTCACCCGCGGACTCGTGCAGAGTGAGTATGTGGTCGTGCGATAGAGGGCGCCTGAGTGAGGCTCCGCGAAGTAAACGCCTGCCGTGAGGAAAACCGCCTAAAGGATGGCCACGAAAAGGCACGAGAAGGCACAAAACCGCGATGCTCGTGATGCAGTCTTGAACGATAGGTTGCGTCGAACGATGAATGCTAGGCAGATTTCGGCTATCTTGGAGAATTGGATTATCCGGCGTGTGCCATCTCGTCGCTGTCTCTAGCGCTGATCGTCTGTGTAGCGATCGCGAAAGAAGCTAGCACTTCATCGGTATTGTTCGTCCATGGTAAAGCTCTTTTGTGTCGTCATTGCTGTTGTCACACTCAGCGCTGCCCAAAGTAGCGGAGAGATATATTCGGGCAGTTGTTGCGATCCAGGTTTCCCAAACGATCTTGGCGACATCGCCAGCGACGGAAGCGGCGGGCTACAAACCGTTGTACGTCCACTAGGACCTGGAGAAGGAGGCGGTTTCACCTTCTACCAGCAAGAGGATCCGTTCGCTGATCCGCCTACAACCCCGCCGCAAGCTCAGTTCTCTTTGTTCGTCGGCGAGCCACTTGTGCTTACGCTTCCGCAGCTCTCTCACGCCCCTCATGCGGCGACGGTGTCCGTAAGCCAGTCAATTGTCGGCAACGAGATCGAGATCGATGCACAGATAGACTTTCTCGGAGGATCTACTGATTGGCTTCCCCCGCCTAACGAATACATTCACTTGCTCGGAGCATTTCCTGCCGGCGACTATCACGTCAACGTGAAGATTACCCGATCGGGCTGGCCTCACCCGCTCGAACCCTCCGTGGCTCGGGGTTTCATCGGTTTCTCGGTACTAGCAGTACCGGAGCCCACAACCTCGGTGCTTGGCATTCTCGCTACAGGACTAGCAATCTTGCTTCGACCGATAAGGACGCACCGTGTTTAGCCAAAGGTTGCGCAGCAACGTGGCGCAATAGATTTCGTGCCCTTTGTGCCTTTTCGTGGCCAACTTCCCCGGCCAGCAAAGCACCAGATAACCTAAGCCGCTTGGCGGGCAGCAGGTTCGTCCAGGACGCGGTCGTAGACGCCTTCTAGCGTCGTGACGAAGCGCTGCCAAGAGAAGACGTCTTGAGCTCGCTCGCGGCCGGCTTGGCCGAGGCGGGTGGCGTAGCTGGGGTCGTCGAGCAGCGTGAGCAACGCCTCGGCGACAGCCGGGGCATTCTTCACGGGTACAAGCAGCCCCGTTTCGCCATCGGCGACCGACTCCACGGCGCCGCCTGCACGGCAAGCGACAATCGGTTTAGCCGACAGGGCGGCTTCGATATAAACCAACGCACACGGTTCGCGGTGCGACGGCAGGGCCATGATGTCGATGGCGTTCATCAGATCCGCCGTGTCGCGGCGGAAGCCGGTAAAGCGGATATTCTTCAGGAACCCACCTCGGGCTGCCTCGGCTTCTAGCTCCTCTTTCAATTTGCCTTGGCCGACCACCCAGAACTGCGTGTTGGGGAATCGCTCGAGCACCGTCGGCATGGCGCCGAACAGTTCGCGGTAACCCTTCTTGATCGACAGATGGCCAAACGTGCCAATGACCCGCGTATCGGCGTCGGCGCCAAACTCGGCCCGCACGCTGGCTGGGTCGCGGCTCGGCACGAACTCGTCGGCGCCGAGGGCGTTGTACAGCACGGTGATCTTGTCGGCCGCGATGCCTTGGGCGACCAGGTCCTCCTTCACCGCATTGGAGACCGCCAGCAAGTGCGTCTGCCGGCGATGCCAAGACGCGCTGGTGAAGCCTTGCACGTGGCCAATCGATCGGCAACCGCCGAACGCTTCGAGCCAACCAGCCCACCAACTGGCGGACGACAGGGTCGACTGAATCAGATCGACACGATGCTCCTTGGCGGCCTTAGCAAGGGCCGACACGGCAAGGGCGTTTACTTTGCCACCGATCGGTAGCTCCTCCACGTCGATCCCCAGCCGGCGAAACTCGGGCGTCGCCTTCGATCCCCGCTTGATCGCCACTGGCATCTGGTGCCCGCGTGCCTGCATGCACTTGGTCAACCGAACCAACTGCATCTCGGCCCCCGACATGTGCGAGGGCGAAATCACTTGCAAAATGCGGCGAGAAGTCATTGTCGATTGCGGAGTTAGGAATTCGGATTGCGGATTAGAAAATGCGGATGCAACCGAAGGGACAAGACCGCCGAACGCTTGCGCGTCCTTCCGCCTTCCCCCTTCCGCCCTCCGCCTTCGCATCAGCCTGCTTTGCGCTTGTACAAGGCGGGGTTGAGCGTCGGGTCGTTGTACATCTTCATTTGGCGGTAGACTTTCAGCAGCTTGCGGCCGGCGAAGATGTCGCTGAGCAGTTCGCCGAGCGAAGTCGACAAGTCGTGCAGTTGCACGCCGCAGCGGGCCAGCTTTTGCTGGACGCGTTCGATGTGCTCGCCATCGACGTCGTCACGCTCGAGTTCTTCTTCCATGTGGAAGATGCGTAGCGACATGATCGATAGCCGATCGATCGCACTGCCGGGCGTTTCGG
>JBCDCL010000027.1:0-12830 GCA_039182175.1 Planctomycetota bacterium | reverse complement strand
GCGTTCTGGATGCGAAGCGACGGCCCCCCCGCTTCGCGGCAGCGACCGTTTGGCATCGCCGATGCATTTGAAACCTGGCAGGACCCCGACGGCATTCTGCATTTCGATTTAGGCATCTCGGGGTCACCCGATACGTTTGCGACCAGCGGCTCCGTCGCGACGGCGGGACGCTGGTACCACATCGTTGCCCAGTTCAATTCGGACACCGACGAGATAGAGGTCTATGTCAATGGCGAACTGGATCATGCCGAGACTTATCCCCAGGACCTGACCGACCAGCCTGCAGCGCCATTTACTTTTGCCGATCGCACCGGCGCTGGGCAGAACTTCTCCGGTGCGTTGGACGATTTCCGTATCTACAACCGCTGGCTGACGGCGGCGGAAATTTCCGAACTCTACGGACTCGTCGGTCACTGGAAGCTAGACGAGACCAGCGGCGTGGTCGCCGCCGATAGCTCTGGGCTGGGCAACGACGCCACCCACTACTCAGGCGGCACGATCGCCGCCGCGGGGCCCTATCCAGGCGTCGGCGTGATCGCAGCGGAGTACGACGGCGTGAACGACGTAACGCAAACGGACGCCGAGTTCGATCCGCCCGCCACGGGCGCCGTCGCGTTTTGGATGCGGGGCTCCGGAACGCCGACCGCTAGGCAGCGGCTCTTTGGAATTAATGGCGACTGGGAAGTGCGACTAGAAACAAACGGCCGATTAAGCTTCGATTTAGGCGCCTCGCCTTTTGTTGGCAACGAGCCATTTGTCACACCAGATGCGGTGGATGTCGATGGCCGCTGGTACCACGTTGTCGCCAACTTCGACGCCGCCGACGATTCGTTCGACGTCTACGTCAACGGCAAGCTGGTTAATTCAGGCTACAGCACGAGGGACCTAGTGTCTCAGGCAAGTGGCATCCTTTCCATCGGCACTCGTACCGGAAACGGGGAGTACTGGGAGGGGGCGATGCACGACTTGCGGATTTACGACCGAGAGCTCTTCGGCATCGAGATTACCAAGCTGTACGGCTTGGTCGGCCACTGGAAGCTCAACGAAATGACCGGCTCTACGGCCATGGATAGTTCGCTTGCCGGTCATCACGGCGTGATCGAAGGGGGCACAACCCTTGGGGTAACAGGAGTTGCCGACACGGCCATGTCGTTCGAGGGCCCTGGCGATCGAGTCGTCGTGCCAGAAAGCACGCTTCTCAACGAAACCGTTACGTCAACGGCTGAAGACTTCGCGATTCTATTTTGGGTAAAGCCGAACAGCAGCGGCAATGGGTCGTTTCGGACACTCTTTCAAAAGGGCGCCACGGACACGCCGCGTGCGCCCGGGATTTGGCTCAACCCGAATGACAACGGAATCCATATTAAGATTGGCACTTCCCATTCGGACGAGGCCATGCCGTCCGTGGCAACGCTCGCCACAGCGGTGTGGAGCCATGTTGCCCTGGTGAGCGACGCTGGGCAATTCCGACTGTACGTCAACGGCGTGCTGGACCGGCAGAAAACACTCGATGGCATCATCACCGGAAATAACGGGCCCGTCTATATCGGCGAGAGCTATCCCTACTTCGAACCGCCTGGCGGCATGGACGATGTCCTCTTTTTCAACCGCGCGGTATCTCCCGACGAGATCTCCGAGATCGCCAAAGGCATCAACGACGGCGGCATCCGCATCATGAAATGGGTCGAGGTGCGATAAGCCGCGACGGTGGTGCTTGTTCCGTCGGGTGTGAGGTGGGTTGTCACAGCACCAGCGTCGTGCGACGCTGATAACTTCGCCGAATTCGCCATCGCTGAGCGCCCCGCGTGATTACCTTCGTCGTCCCCGCCCACAATGAAGAGCAGCTGCTGCCGGCGACACTCGAGTCGATTCACGAAGCCTGCACGCACGTTGGCGAGCCGTATGAGGTAGTGGTTGCCGACGACGCCTCGACCGACTCTACCGCTCGCATCGCCAAGGCGTTTGGCGCGCGGGTTGTGAGCGTCGAGCATCGGCAAATCGCCGCTACACGTAATTCAGGCGCTGCCGCGAGCCAAGCCGACTGGTTGATCTTTGTCGACGCCGACACGCTAATCACGCCCGATGTCTTGCAAGCGACCGTAGACGCCCTAGAAGGTGGCGCCGTTGGCGGCGGCGCGCGCGTCGACTTCGAGGGCGACGCCCCACCGCTGGTCCGCCTGTTGGCGGGCATCTTCGAGCCCTTTTACTTCTGGCTCCGCTTGGCGGCAGGCTGTTACGTCTTCTGCACTCGCGAAGCGTTCGAGCAAGCGGGCGGCTTCGACGAGCAGCTCTATGCCTCCGAAGAAATCACCCTGAGCAACGAGCTAAAGAAGCTCGGCCCGTTTGTCGTCCTGCCGCAGCGGGTGATTACCTCGGGCCGCAAACTCCGCACGCACACCGTTGGCGAGATGCTTCGCCCCGCGGTTGCGATGATGCTGCAAGGTCGCAAAACGTTTGACAAACGAGATGGGCTCGACCTGTGGTACGGTCCGCGACGTGACGATTCCCCCGCCAAGCGGCAATAGGTATGAACTGCTTGCTGCTCCAACCAAGAAAACAGCGGAGCTTAGCTCTGCTAAGCCCCGCTGTGGGTATCATCGTAGAATCGTGTCGCACACTAGAATGCCGTCACAAACTAGGTAGTCGGCTCTTCGGCTTCGATCTCTTCGACCACTTCCCAGCAATTGGCCAGGCTGAAGTCGTCCTCACCGGCGAAGTAGAGGTCGCGTCCTCGGCCGCCAATGAGCCAGTCGGTCGACTCATCGTCGAAGACCGTTTGATCTTCACCGCTAGCGATCAAGTAGATTTCGCCGTTAAGGCCGTCCATCGACAGGTCGAGGTCGCCTTGCAAGTTGTCAACGCGTTCGGCGTAGCTTCGCTCGGACGTCCACTCAGCCATGATCGCGTCAAGCGAAGCTCGGTCGCCATCAAAGGCCGTGGTGCCGGCGATCAGAATGTCTTGGCCACCGTCGCCAAAGATCAAATCGCCGCCCGTGCCACCGATCAACAAATCGCGTCCGCCACGACCGAACATCAGGTCGTAGCCGGCGCCGCCTAGCAGAATGTCGTCGCCGTTGCCGCCGATTAGCAGGTCGTCGCCCGCGCCGGCGTCAATCGTGGCGTCGACATGCACTCGGCGAGAGACAAAGCCGGTGTCGTCGCCGTCGCCCAGTAGCATGTAGATGCTGTCGATCGGACCCTCGATCCGCTGCCACTCACGCGGGCCGCCATCGAGTCGCGATGCGACTTTGAGATCGCCGCCGAACCAATTGAAAACCTTAAACTTGTCATTGCCATTGGTGCCGATGAGCTGCAGCTCGCCATCGTTGACGCCAACGCCGGCGATCACCGTCTGGGTTGCATCGGTCGCCTCGCCCGTATCGTCGTCGGTCAGCGTGACGGTCACGTCGAAGAAGCCACCGCTGGCATAGACGTGGTCGCCAGTGACGGTGCCGGCAACTTGGTCAATGACGCCAGCGGAGGTGGTGCCGTCGCCCCAGTCAATCACCGCCGTATGCGTGTCAAGCGTACCAACGTCGGAGAAGGTCGCGCTCAGCGTGACTGTCTCGCCTCGTTCGGCGCCACCGATGGCCGGCGAGTCGGTCGCAAGGCTGTCAATCGTCGGCGCCACGTTCGCCACGGTCAGCGCAAAGGTGTCATCCGCCATGTTCGGCGTCGCTTGGCTATCGGAAACGGTGACGCGGACCAGCAGATCGGCATCGTCGAGCGCAAAGGGCGCCAACAGTGACGAGATATCAACCGTGCCCGTGATCGCAGTGCCAGTTGTGTTCTCGACAATTTGGCTTTCGCTCACCGCAACGCCTGCTGCTAGCGATTGCACAACGCCGCCGAGCGAATCAACCAGATCGACATCGTAGGCGTAGCTATCGACTTCCGACGAGGAAGCGACCTCGACGAAGACCGGCGTGCTACTTTCGCCGTCGCCCGGGAACGTCAGCCCGCCGGTTGGCGTTGCCAGTCCGCCTTGCAAGGAGATCGTGCCCGAGTTGATCAGATTGCCCTCTTCGTGGGCAATCAGCACACGGCCGGCGCCACCGCCGCCGCCTGCCTTGTCAGTGCCGATCTGGCCGGCGTCGCCACCGTTGGCTTCGATCACGCCGGTGAATTCGACCGCAGGAGCGTGGACCAGCACGCCACCGCCGGCGCCACCGCCACCACGCGCCGCGGCAATAGTGATCGGCGTCGAATCGCCATCGCCACCGTTGGCCAAGACGCTGCCAGAGATAGTAATCGAGCTTAGGGCGCCAATTTCTACGCCACCACCACCGCCGCCGCCATCGGCGAATTGCTGGATGCCCACCGTGTCGCGACCACTGGCGCCGCCGCTGCCACCTTGGATGGCAACGGTCAAATCGCCGTAGGCACGGCCGCCGGTATCACGCGTTAGGCCGTTGTCGCCAAAGAAGGTGCCGAAGCTGACGCCATCGCCACCACCGCCACCAAAGGCGCCGCCGCCGCCCCCTTCGCCACCCGAGCTACTGCCCGTGGTATCGCGGCGCCCGAACCCGTGATTATTGCCATTGAAGAATGTGCCCGTCGGCGCGCCCGCCGCAGCCTCGCCATCGTTGCTGTTGGGCAGCGTGCCACCAAGGCCGCCGCCATTGCCGCCGCCTGCGCCCGCCTCTCGACCGTTAGCGCTAACGTCGATCACGCCCGAGATATCTACCGTCGATTGCGACAAAATCGCAAACGGCCGCGATCCGACGGCTGTGAGCGTTAGCCCCGCGTCGAGTTCGAAGCTATCGAACGAGAAGACAGCAATTTCAAAGTCGGCAGTCGGAAAGGCGGGGTCTTCGGTCACGTTGGCCGTGACCGTCGTGCCAACCACGCCAGCAATGCCGGAGATGGTCAACGCGTCGGTATCGAAGACGACGTTCGCCAGCGGATCGAAGGCGCCGATCGACGAGCCAGCAAACAACGCCGGATCGAGCCCCGGCAGCGGCTCGGCGACGACCGAACTGATCGAGTCGGTAAATTCAAAACTGACGTTAATCGCGTCGTTCTCATCAATCGCCACATCGGCGATCGGCGAGAGATCGAGGTCGGCTGCCAGCGGCAGTCGCTGCTCAAGCGGCTGCATACCCATTGAACAAGTCGTGGTGGTTGCTTTCAGCGAGCGAATCATTTTGTTTCGAGCAGATCGTTGAGACATCGGCGCGATTACCTCGGAAGAGAGTCACAAAAGCAGCGAGCACTGCGTGTTCTGGAGATCGCTTCGCACTCGCCACTTCAAATTAGGCAAGCTTGCGAAACGTTGGGCACAGTCTAGATAGGTCCGCGAGTTGTCTGCCAGATTAATTTCGGCATTTCTCATGTTTTTCCCACTGCCGGGGGGTGGGCAATTGATGTTTACCGAAAGTCCATCTGCGATGAGCAGGAAGATCAAAAGCAAAACGGGCAGCGATCTCCGTAGAGACCACTGCCCGATAGAGGCGATCAGCATTTCATCTGGCGCAGAGTGCCAGCTGTGCGTCACTCGTCGTCGGACTTCACCTTCGCTTTCGACATGATCTGCTGCTGCACGTTGCCCGGCGCTGGCTCATAGCCGGCCAGTTCCATCGTGTAGCTGCCTTGACCGCCGGTCATGCTGCTTAGCGTGCGGGCGTAGGTGGTCACCTCCGCCAGTGGCGCCCGGGCTTCGACCGTCGTCATGCCGCCCGGCGCCTGATCCATCCCGAGCATTTGGCCACGGCGACCCGATAGGTCGCTCGAAATGTCGCCAATGCTGTCGGCAGGCGCCGTGATGTGCAAGTTGACAATCGGCTCCAGCAGTGCCGGCTTGCAGGCTGTAAAGACCTCTGCAAACGCACGACTCGCCGCCGTTTTGAACGCCGTCTCGTTCGAGTCGACCGGATGGTCTTTTCCGTAGTGCACTTCAACGCAGACGTTCTGAACAGGACAGCCTGCAATGACGCCCTGCTTGATCCGTTCGAGAAAGCCCTTCTCCACGGCAGGCATAAAGTTGCCGGGAATCGAGCCGCCAACGATCGAATCGATCCACAGGAAGTTGCCCGCCTCGTGGTGATGCACGTGCTTTAGCTGCGGGAATCGGTCCTTGGTGGCGTACGATTCGACGTCCGTCCCTTCTGGAAACGGGAACATCCGAATGTGCACCTCGGCAAACTGCCCGGCGCCGCCCGACTGCTTCTTATGCCGATAGCTCCCTTCGCCATTCTGCGTGATTGTCTCACGGAACGGAATCTTCGGCTCGTGCGTTTCAATCTCAACATGATCGCGACGCGCAAGCCGCTCACGGACCAGATTCAAATGCAATTCGCTCATGCCGGTCAGCACGGTTTCGTGCGTTTCCGGATCGTGCTCAACATGAATCGTCGGATCTTCTTCGACGAGCTTATGAAGCGCCGTCGACAGCTTGGCCTCGTCGCCACGGTTCTTCGGCGAAACGGCAAGGCCGATCATTGCGGTCGGAAAGTCGATCGGCGGCAGTTCAAACTCGCCGAGCGACGTCCCCGTATGCAAGTCATCGCATTTGGCGACCGCCACGATTTCGCCAGGTCCTGCTTCGTCGATCGGCTCCGTCTTGCCAGCTTGCACGCGAAGCAGCGGGCCGATCTTGATGCCACCACGCGAACTGGCGCCGTTGCCGTTGCCATTCGCATCCGGCGTTGGGATTGTGGAGTCGCGTTTCAGCGTTCCCGAATGGACGCGAATGAAAGAGAGCTTTTGTACGAAGGGATCGATACGCGTTCTAAAAACCTGGGCGGCCAGGGGCGCCGTGGGATCGGGCAAAAGGGCAACATCCTCGTCTCCCTTCTTGCCGGTACGTGTGACATCGGCAGGCGAGAAGGCTTCCTCCGCCAAGAAGTCCATGAGCTCCGGCATGCCGACGCCCGTCTTGGCGCTGACGCAAACGATCGGCGTGATGTGCCCTTGCTTCATCGCTTCGACGGTTAGATGGGCTAGTTCGTCATGGTCAGGCTCATCGCCTTCGAAGTAGCGTTCGAGCACGGCATCGTCGATTTCGACGATTCGCTCAACCGCCTGCTCGTGCAAAGCCGACAGATCAACAACGCTCGATTCCCCCTTGGTCGGACCAAGGGCATCGACAACCGCCGTAAAGTCCTGCCCCACGCCGTTGGGAGCATTAAACAGCACGCAGCCGGGGCCAAAGGTTTCGCGAATCGTGTCGACCAAACCGGCGAGGTCGATATTCTGCTCATCAAGCTTCGTCAGCACGATCAACCGGCCGATGCCTGCTTCGCCCGCTTCTTGCCATGCCCGGCGAGTGTTGACCTTGATGCCCGCGTGGGCATCGATGGCGATCAATGCGGTGTCAACGCCGCGCAGGGCGCCAATCGTTTGGCCAATCAGATCGGGATAGCCCGGCGTGTCGACGACGTTCATATGCCGCCCGGCGTGATCGAAATGCGTCACGGCCGCTTCGACCGAGTGGTGATGCAGCTTCTCTTCTTCGTCAAAGTCGCACAGGCTTGTGCCATCGTCGACGCTATGCGAGCCGGTTTCCTCGCCTGCTTGAATGAGCAGCTGGTCGACCAGCGTCGTCTTGCCAGCCGACCCGTGACCACATACGGCAATGTTGCGATAAGTATCCACGGCGTAGACCATCGTCAAACCTCCTGAGAAAAGAGCGTGGCGACTTACGCCACGTTGGGCAGCGAAAAGAAGAACCGCGAAGAGAAGCCGCCTACTGGATCAACAGCGGCGGCTAGCAAGAGCCCCAAACCGCCCGGATCGGGTGGTTGGCAGCATCGGCGAGTAAGAGAAGCGTGGCGCCAGTCAACGGCCGCCGGCCAGTGGCGCCGGTGGCGAGGCGATCGGCTCGTGAAAGTGTGGTGGACTTTCGCTTGACCGACATGTTCGCCTCGCTTGTGGTCGATAGTGATTAGGTGGGCCCGTTACCCGCGTTTGCTTGATTGGCCTGCGTTGCAGGGTTCAAGCCGGCAGGGTCAGGGCTGGGCGCCCTGCCGCCGGCGGCCTCCAGGGCCGCTTCGATCGTAAGAGTGCCTTCGTACAACGCCCGGCCGATGATGCAGGCAGCAAGGCCTGCATCGCGAAGAGCCACCACGTCCTCAGCCGTAGTCACCCCGCCAGAGGCGACGACCGAGGTATTCACAGCACGCTGCATCTCTGCCATCGCCGGCACATTGGGGCCGGCCATCATGCCGTCGGTAGCGATATCGGTATAGACAATCGCCGCCAGCGGCTCGTCGTTGAATTGCTTGGCGAGGTCGACCGCGTCGACTTCGCTCGTCTCGAGCCAGCCATCGGTCGCAACGCGGCCGTCGCGGGCGTCGATCCCCAGGACCAGTCGGCCGGGATACTCGCTAAGGATCTCGCGAAACCACTCCGGCCGCTTGATTGCCGAGGTGCCGACGACCAGTCGATGAATGCCAAAGCCGAACAGTTCGGCGATCGATTGCTCGTCGCGGACGCCGCCGCCGAGTTCGACTTCTAGGTCGACGCTCGCCACGATGTCTTGCACGGCCGGCAGATTCACGGGCAGCCCTTCGCGGGCGCCATCGAGATCCACCACGTGCAGGTGCTTCGCGCCGGCGTTGGCAAAGCTGCGGGCGACGGCCACGGGGTCGTCGTTGAAGATGGTCTCCTGGTCGTAATCGCCCTGGCGGAGGCGGACGCATTTGCCGCCGCGGAGATCAATTGCCGGCCAGACCTGCATCGTGTGCTCGTTATCGAAAAGAGTCGCTTTCACCTTGCTCTACTATGGCAAAACGAGGCCCGCGATTCAAGCAGCGGCGGCGGGCAAGATCGCAGAAAGCAAGCAATCAGCAGTACGAAACGCCGCTAGCGGCAGCGAGCAAGGAGCCGGTCGCTCACTGCTAGAATCACCGCAGATTGCCCGCTCGCCCGTATCAGAAAAGGCGCCCGAAAAAGTTGGCCCAAAGAAAATCGAGCAGCTTTTCTCGGACCGCCGTTTTCAAATTTTTCGCGCTCAAAACTGCGCGATTGAGAAGAGAACTGCCGCTCGCCACCACGACGCCAAACGACTTACGACGCCACGGCCCCGCAAGTTAGAAGTGGGCAATTATCGTTCTACCACACGAAACACAAAACTTCTGCAATCACTTTTAGGCCGCCGTTTTTAGGCCAGCTGGAAGAATTCCTGGCCACTGAGAATTTCCTTCGTGTTCCTTAGTGCCCGTGGTGGTTGTGGTTCTTTGACCACGAAGGGCACGATGGAGCACGAAGTAGGAATAAGCCAGTCGGTGGAAGAACGATGCGTCGCTTAGCGCGATCGGAGACGGCGTTGCGGCTGCTGCTGATTGCCTTGGCTTGCAAATGGAAACAGCTTGCTAACTCGATAAGATCATTCAGTCGTAGTCTGCCGAGAAGCGTTAACCGCCAGACGCATGGGCAGGTAGGAGCAGACGACCGAGTAGACTGGATTAACGAAACAGTCTTCGCATCTGCATTGAACGGCGGCTGTCTATGAGCAACGCGAAGCCGGCGAATAGCAGCATAGAACTAGCGGGTTCGGGTACTATCAGGCTGGCGATTCGGAACCCTAGATTTGAGGAAGCTGCTTCCGGGATACCAGTTCCTCCACCGTCGCGGCTAACAGAGCTCGGTGACGCATCCCAAGCCCCTCCCCGTAGGCTACGTGCTTCAATGGGATCATCATTAATGCCGACGCCTGCTGTTTCGACCCATTCCGCTATATTGCCACTTTGGCCAACGGTTCCAAAGAGTCCTTCGCCGCCCGCGAGGGTAACCTCGGCAGGCCCCGTAAGGCCTAGAAAAGAACCAAACACAGCTGTATTTGGATCGGTTCCGTTTGGAACCGCGATCGGTTCTTGGTTACTGCCCGTGGCAAATTCGACGTAATCGGCCGCGACAGGATCGTAGTAAGCTGCCTTGTACCATTCGTCGAGCGTTGGCAAGACGTAGTTAGTGTTGGTGTTGCGGAAAAGATTATTGGGATCGTACCCGGCATCGCCAGACTCCCAAAGTTGGAACGTACCCGACGCATCAAATTTGTAAGCCGGCGCGAAGCCCGCACTGGTGTTGAGCCAATTAACAAACCGAGCCGCCTCGAACCAATCGATGCTCGTCGCCGGTTTGTTGGGATCGCGAGTATCTTTGGTGATGCCGAGATTGCCAAGTGTGTTCGCGTGGTCGATTGCCAACTCGGGTATCTCGTACTTGGAAATCCGATACTCGTAGTCAACTGCGCCGTTGTCGCCAATCCCATCCGTGTCGCGGGCGTTTCCAGGCGAGTCAACTCTAACAAAGGCGATGTCGAAGACGCTAGCGCCCGAACCAAAAGTATCGCCGTGCGCGGTCGAGCTAAGCAACACGTTGGACGGCAAAAGGCACATCGAAGCGACGATGGAAGCCGCGGTGACAAGACGATTGGTGATCATCAACGTTTCGAATCCGTTTCCTGAGCGTCTTCCGGGTAAATTCTTAACTCAAACCGACAAGACTCGTAGCTTCGTAGGGTAGGTGCTCGCACCTACCTTTGACGTCGGCCCGTTGTTCTCGCTGTTCGGGGTTGAGCCAGCCGTAGCTGACTTGTCCCCTGGTGGTTTCGCAAGCACTCATTTGACCAAGTTTTTGCTTGGCGATTCTTGGCGACCTTGGCGGTTCATCTCGTCTTTCGCTGCCTATGCTTGTACGTCGCCGGGTAAAGGCATTCTGCCTTGGATGATTGCTCCGTGGCGGTTGGCCCTGAATGCTCACTTGCCGAAAAGGTAGGTGCGAGCACCTACCCTACGGCTCTCGGTGCTTACTAAGTCCCGGCGGGGCGACGGCGAGTTGCGGATTGTGGTTGCCGTCGCCCCGCTGGGGCTGGTTGCTTCCATCCCTGCAAACCAGGGACTAGCGGCCCTGGCTACATGCCGTCGGCCCTCCGGGCCTGGGATAAGTTAGCAGAAGCAAACCCGCTATCGATCCCTGGGCAACTTGATAAAGGGCACCCTAACTTTCTATCAAGTTTTACCCTGCAGCTTCCACTCGGCAAAATTCTTTAGTAGCCGCAATCCCGCCTGTTGGCTCTTTTCGGGGTGGAACTGGGTGGCGGTGAGGTTGTTGTGGTAGATGCTGGAGCAGAAGCCGGGCTGGTCGGTCTGGGGGCCTGCCGGTGGGCCGTAGTCGGTGGTGGTGGCGATGACCGATGGGTCGGCAGGTTCGACGTAATAGCAGTGGACGAAGTAGAAGTACTCGCCCGAGTCGATGCCTTCGTAGATCGGCGGGCGCGTCGCGCTCGCGTGGCGAATTTGGTTCCATCCCATGTGCGGCACTTTGTACTCGCGGGGGATGTCGAACCGGACCACTCGGCCAGGCAGCACGCCCAGGCCTTGGTGCTCGCCCTCCTCGTAGCTGACTTCAAACAAGAGGTGCAGCCCGAGGCAAATGCCGAGGAACGGTTTGCCGGCGGCGATGACCTCTTTGATCGGCTCGACAAGATCTCGCTGCTCGAGCGCGGCAATCGCATCGCGAAAGGCGCCAACGCCAGGCAGTACGATTCGGTCCGCGGCAGCCACGACGGCTGGGTCGCTGGTGATGGTCGCCTCGTGCCCAACGCGCTCAAACCCCTTCTGCACACTCCGCAGATTGGCCATGTCGTAATCGGTGATGCAAAGCATTGAGTAGGCGCTAGGTGGCAGGCGCTAGGCGCTAGTTGACGCTGAAAGAGCGTATGCGGTGGGAACTACCTGAACGGTATCAACCCCAACAACTAGCGCCTAGCGCCTAGCAACTAGCGCCTGATCATCGCCTTCTAATCGTCTCTGGGTAGATCACCAATTCGACGCGGCGGTTTTTTTGCCGGCCGGCTTCGGTGCCGTTGGAGACGAGCGGGTGGTTTGCGCCGTGGCCGATGAGGAAGAGCTGCTGGGCGGGCGCCCCAGAGACGCGGCGGAAGGCGTCGTAGACGGCCGTGGCTTGGGCGACCGACAGATGATGGCTGGTGGGGTAGGTCGGCGAACTGACGGGCGCCCCATCGGTATGGCCTTCGATGCCGATGATTTGCTGCGGGTAGTTGGCGAGCAAGTCGCTAGCGACGGTGCGAATCATTTGCTCGGCGCCAAAGTTAAGCTGTGCGGCGCCGGGCGGGAAGAGTTGATCGGTCGGCAGCGAAACACGAATCACGTCGCCATCTTGACGTGCTTCGACGCCCGGCAGGCTGGTCACCCGCAGCGGACGTAGCAAGGTATTGTTGGCCTGGATCGCCGGCACACCGCGACTCCCCTGCCCGGCACCGGACGACTGCTGCACGGACGCGAGCATCGCTTGGGCCTGCTCCTGCATCTGGACTTTCTCTTGCTGGGCGGCAGCAAGTTGGTCGGTCGTCGCCCGGAGTTGATCCTGCGTCGCGGCCACCTGGTCACGCATTAGTTGTAGTTGCTGCCGCGTTTGGGCGAGCAGCGATTCGAGTTCTTGATTGTCCAAGTCGAGCTGATTGGCCCGCTGCTGGATGACTTGCTGCTCTTGGGCGAGCAATTGCTGCTGCTCGGGCGAAAGAGAAATGGCCTGCTGCGACGAAGGCGTAAACACCACCCGGCCGCAGCCGGTGAGAAGCGTCACGCACAGCAATAAGCTGAGCATCGAACCGATTGTGCGAGGATTCGTCATCCGTGACGTCACCAGAGCGAGTAATTTTCAGCGGCGAATGCGCGTGCATTGGAAGTGCAAGCGCGGCGGAGATTAGCAGTGGCCTGATCGGCCGCCAAGAGCAACCGAGGTCGATAGGTCCGTTGAGTGGCTGCGACTAATATAGCGGGTAGTTTGGGCAAAGGCGGAAGGGGGAAGGGGGAAGGCGGAAGGTGGAAGGCGGAATGCAGCCAAGCGGTGTGCTGCGTTGGTGC
>JBCDCL010000026.1:0-12975 GCA_039182175.1 Planctomycetota bacterium | reverse complement strand
CTGTGTTCGTACTCTGACAACGCATCCATTAGCGGAGTACGTTCTCTGACAGTGGATTAGATGGCGTCCGCAGAATGTCCGATATCTCTCCCTCAGTGTCACATGTAGATCATGTGTCGATGTCCAATCACGCGGACACGTCTATTTGTGCCCGCAGGCAAACACCGGCCGCCGAGGGGATGCTCCAAGCGGACGCAGGAATTCCTTCAACGGTGAAGGAATCTGCGGGGTAATTAGCAGCCGTCAAAGCGCGAATTCCGCTCCGTCACTGCCGCTAGCACTAGCTGCTTATCCGATAGTCAAACATTTGCTCTCACGGCGTCTCTGACGCACAGACAGACAGACAGAGGCTCTTGTTCTCCGTTTATTTACACAGAGGTCCCACGGGGCCCGCCTGCAACTCCCGCTCGGACAGCTTTACTGAGGGAAGAGATCACCCCTGCCAATCCCCCCACACACTCAGGGTGAGAGCACCTCTCAAATCTCACACAGGGCGCCTGCCCCGGTCTCACACGCTCTCTCCTGCTCTTTCACACTGAGGTTGAGATACCCCTAAATAGACACTGTTTGTACTGGGTGACAATAACCATAAACAAAATCAAAGTCAGAGGGCTGGGTTCATTGTCCTCACAGGACAGACGTTCTTATTCGCAACAGGTCCATGATACAACCTTTCACGGAGGCCTCAAACACGTGTGCCTTCATCAGTCGGCCCTCCATTCGCAGAACTATATCCCCACCATCCCCCGCTTTAACACTGGAATATATACAGTTTGTTCACGTTCTCACACCATTCAGCAGCACTCGCACTCGCAGAAACACGCCAACTCGCACTCGCACCCCTCCGGACTCGCAACAGGGCAGACCCGCAGCTCTGCCCGACCCTCTAAAATCAGCAGTCCCCTGGAATCGAACCGTGCCCAGCCCAGGGCTGTCGTTACCCAGTAAAACTAATGGCCCGTCCATGGCACAGCACAACCGAAATCAACAACAGCCTAGTGATCCCTCGCCCCTCCACTCCCAGCTATCACACGCACAGTCCAAGCACTCGAGAACCTCTAAAACAGACGTGACGTCATCTAACGCCTCAGTCTAACTCTCCGTGGGAGGCCACACTTTTCTATCACACCTCACAACAAACACGTTGATTCATTCTATTTTCCACTGTCACTCAGGGGCAGATCCAAGGGGTCCATCCGATCGCCCAGGGGGCCCATCCCGCTGTGTTCCCCACAAGCAGATATGCACGTCCAGACTGAGGCGATTCTGGCCAATAAACTATTGTCACGATTTTATCCATATTCCGGTCAAGATTCGCCCATCAGCAATCAGTTGCCACAGATTCATCCATCAGACGTCAGTCGGTCTGGATTCACCCCTCCGTTCGTACAGATCCAGCGTCCATCCACACAGAACATGTTTCAACCAGCCATCAACACTTCACTCAATCGGCAGTCAACACCTTCCACACACCTCTGTCTTTCACTTTGATATCACTGGGTCAGAGTCAGCCTCACTGAGGCCCGGCACATCACCGCAACTACAGACTCCGCAGTCTTCTCGGAAAGCGGCGTAGACTCAATTGCGAATATTGAATCGTTTTCTGGAACCAACCGCAACGGCACACGATATCTCGTTCATGGTAGAGACTACATTGATCACCAAACGTTCGTCGAACGATTTAACGACGCTTTTTCAATCGGCACGTTGATTGACGGCCATCACTATGACGGGGGCGGAGGTGAAGACGTGATCTTCTTCACCGAACCGCGATTCGCAACCGATTTGATTGTCGACGAAGTAACTGGCATCCTGACTGACGCTACGACGGGTGCTCAGGCGACTTTCGCAAACTTCGAGCGTATAGCATTCGTGTTCGAAGGGGAATTTCGCTTCGGTTCTTCCGGCGACGATACAATCGTCCAACGGACTCTCGGCAACGATACTCTAGTTGGCGGACCTGGAAGTGACTTACTGAGAGGAGGCGTGGGCTTCGACGAATTATACGGCAACTCAGGTAACGACGTGCTATTCGGCGACACCGACTCGGACGCTCTTGCTGGTGGATTGGGGGACGATACCTACGCATTCGAAACCGACTTCGGGTTCGACGCGATATCGGAAGAAGGGGGCATCGATACGATAACCATAAATAGCCTGTTCTCTGCAGGAGACTTTTCAATCGCTCGAATTGGCGATGACTTGAGCATCTTCCACAACAACAACAATGAGATTGTGATTTTTGGGCAGTTTGCAGAAGCAAATCGCACAGTAGAGTCAATTGAATTCCTGCGGACGAACGAAACGTTATTGCTGCCGGGCAAGGGGCTTCCACCACTAGCAAGAGACGACCGCTTTCTAGACGACCCGGGGGGCATCATACACGGAAATGTTCTACAAAGCGGATTTGGGACCGACATCGGACTAGATTTAACGGTCGCTGAAAGCAACGTAACCACTGCAAGGGGGGTTGTCGTAGCATTTTCGCCTAGCGGCAGCTTCTCCTACGACGCGCCAGACGGCTTCGTCGGGACAGACAGCTTCACATATACCGCCCTTAGCTCGGAAGGGATACAAGCTTCTGCGACCGTGACTTTACTTTTCGGTACAGAGTTCGGCGATGACAACCCCAACGTTATTTTTACCGGATCTAGCGATGATGTCATCCTGGCACTTGACGGTGATGACATCATCGTTGCTGGTGGTGGCGATGACATTTTGATCGGCGGCCCTGGCAATGATCAAATGATCGGACAGGGGGGCCGCGACACTTTCGTCTTCTCGGTGGTTGACGGGTCAGCCGATGCCGTCGGCGACTTTGCGATTGCAGACGAGACGATCGTTGTCGAGGGCTTCGCGGTTGAGTTCGTCCCAGGGGCATCCGACATCACCCAATTCCTTCGGTTCGTCGATGTGGCACCGGGGACGTTCTTCTTCCCGGACATTCCCGGCGTAGATACCGCACTGGAAGTCAGCCTTTTTGGCGACGGGACAAACTTCGTGCCCGTTGCCGCCTTCCCATCAGATTCCGCCCTGTTGGGCATGGAGCAATCGCTGTTCGATTCCGGCCAGCTTGTGCTCAATGCCTTTTTGATGCCATTGGAGACAGGTCTTACCGGCGACTATAACAACGACGGAATCGTCGATGTCGCCGACTACACGGTCTGGCGGGACAACAACGGGACTGGGGCCGCGCTGCCCAACGACAATACCGCAGGAGTCGACATAAGCGACTACGAAGTATGGCGTAACAACTACGGCAACACCGCCAATCCCGTGCCCGTCACATCGCCCGCCGTGCCGGAGCCCACCTCTCTCTCGTTGCTTATCTCAACCGTAGCCTTTATCCGTAGAAGGCGAGCGTGAAGGAAGACTGCTCGCACCGAACAGCATGCCACTCAACTTGAAGAGAGTGTCTATTGCTTTACGTTGCATCTGCGTATTCACTGCTGAGCGATAAGCCTTTTGGGGGGTTGGCAAGGTTGGGCTAGTTGCAACTTGAGGAGCAGCGTTGCGTAGTTTGAGAATAAAATTTCGATTTCGCTACGCGCTGCATTTGGCCCTGCACAAGGCTGGTCCGTTTCGTTGAAGGTGGCCAGAAATAGTTTTTCGTGGCCTAAAACGGCGCGCTCAGGAGTACTGCTGGAATTTCGTGTTTGGGGCGGTAGGCTGATAATTGGGCCCTTTCACCCTGGGGCCAGGCGTCGCCGTAAGTCGAGTAGCGGGGGCGGCCGGCGGCCCGTTTTTGCCTGATTTCGGGCAAAAAAACGAAAATCGGCCCCTTTCTCGTAGCCGGCCAAAACTCTTTTTGTGCCACCCCCACTGCCGGCCCCCCCACGCCAGCCCCATTGGGAGGGCCCGTAGACAGCCCGGCCGCCACGCGATACGCTGCAGGGCTCGAAAAACGTCTCTGTTTCCCGTGGGTAGAAGCCATGTACGCAATCATCGTCGACGGCGGTCGGCAATACAAAGTCGAAGAAGGCCAGCAACTGAAGCTCGATTACCGCGACGTGCCGGCAGGCGAGAAGCTGACGTTTGATCGCGTACTGGCAGTCGGCGGCGGCGATGATGTGAAGCTGGGGGCGCCCACGGTCGACGGCGCCAGCGTCACGGCCGAGGTCATCGGTACGACGCAGGGCGAGAAGATCGACGTCCAGAAGCTCCGCCGCCGCAAGAACAGCCGCCGCCACACGGGCCATCGCAAGATGCTGACCGAGGTGAAGATCACCAGCATCGCCGGTTAGATGGGCATCGCCGGCTAAGCGGGCTGCTGAATAGGCTACGAGCTGGGTTTCTCGGCTACCAGCACGGCCCACAGGTCGCGACGCCAAGTCGTTCTCACCGGCTTAAACCCTGCGTCTTGCAGGTAGGCGGTCTGCGTGGCGATGGTCTCATGGCAGTCGTCGCCACTCTGGCGAGGCCCGCCAAAGCGGTCCAGGTTGCGGCTCCGCCACTTCGCAAGCATCGCGTCAAACGAGGCTGGTATCCGCCCATCGGCGAGCGCCGCGTCCATATGCTCGCCCCACGCCTGGAGCATCGCCCGGTAGTCAGCATCCGCCTGCGGGCGGTACTCATCGCCATTGATGAAAACCCCGCCCGGCCGCAGTACGGCGAAGCACTTGGCAAAGACCGCTTGCTTCTCGCTGGGGTCGAGATGGTGCAAGGCCGAGGTGCTGACGATTGCGTCCACGGGGCCATTTGCGAGAGCGGTGTCACTCCAGTCGCTGCTTTGAACGGGGCATTCCACCGTAGTAGCCCGGCCTGCGACAACGAACTGGCTAAGCCGGCGAGTGGCGAGAGCTAAGAACGCCGCCGACTGATCAACTACGGTGACGCAGCAGCCGGGTAGGGCCTCGAGAAGCCGCTCCGCCAGCCGACCCGAGCCGCCACCGAGATCGACGATCCGTCGCGCAGGCAGAGCACCAGGCGACGCGAGGACCGCCAGGACCTCGTCCTGCACGCGGGTGTAGTGCGGATGGATTGCCGGCGTGGCGGCATCGTAGTCGGCGGCGGCTTGCGATTGGTTCCAGCGGGGCGAGTCGGGCATGCTAGGCAGACCCCGAAGTACCGGGCAGGTTCACACCCACGCAGCCGGCTAATTCCCGCTAGCTAGCCGAAGCGGCGCAGCTTGCCATCGCCGCCGAAATCTCTTGCCGCACTTTTTGCTAGCGTCCCGGGCAGTCGCAGATTCTCGCAAATTATTTACTTGCAAAGACTTAGGGCCTTCATAGAGTCTTAACGAGGGCTTTGCTAGCACTTCACTATTGCCACAACCTGTTGTGTGCTAGCAACTTACGGAATACAAGAAATTGCATTGACGCCAAAAGCGATCGGAGTAAGATTCCACCCCTGCGACACCAAGTGTTGTAGCCATTAAGGGCATAAACTACAATATATTGTGTTGCGACCTGCCGATAATCACCCCTGATCGGGGATTTGAACCTTCCGGGTTCTAGATATTGAGGTGCGACTGATCGAGCGGAGCAGCCGATCATAAGAGTCGCGGTTGATGAACGTATGTTCATCGGCTTAAGGTATGGATGCCCTTTCTACCAGCCCGCGCACGGAGATAGCCATGGCCACCGTCGATCCCTCGTTCGAGCGTACTTCCGAGCAGTCCCACGGCACGAACTCGGAGAATACGCCCCCCAAGACCTTTCACGGCCGGCTTAAGGTCGATCAGCAGTTCTGCCCTGCCGATGTGGCGGACCCGTTTGACACGGTCAATTGGGAAGTTCGTACTTCGGCCATCAAGGACGAGAACGGCAACGTGCTGTTCGAGCAGGACAACTGCGAAGTGCCGACGTTTTGGAGCCAATTGGCGACGAACGTCATCTGCAGCAAGTACTTCTATGGCGAGATCGGTACGTCAGAGCGCGAATACAGCGTTCGCCAACTTGTGCATCGCGTAACGCGGACCATCACCGACTGGGGTCTAGAAGATGGTTACTTCGCCAGTAAGGAAGATGGCGAGCGGTTTTATCGTGATCTCTCGTGGCTGTGCTTGCATCAGCACGGGGCGTTTAACTCGCCGGTATGGTTCAATGTCGGCCTCTACCAGCAGTACGGCGTGAAGGGCGATCCGTGCAACTGGCGATGGGATCCGGTCGCGCAGGAGGTGTCGCAGCCAGAAAATCCGTATGAGTATCCGCAAGGTTCGGCGTGCTTTATTCAGCATGTCGACGACAGCATGGAAGACATCATGCGGTTGGCGAACAGCGAAGCGATGCTGTTTAAGTTTGGTTCGGGTACGGGCACCGACTTGTCGACGCTCCGCTCCAAGCGAGAGAAGCTCTCCGGCGGCGGCACGCCATCGGGTCCGCTCTCGTTCATGCGGGTCTACGACCAGATTGCGGCCGTGGTGAAGTCGGGCGGCAAGACACGGCGGGCGGCCAAGATGCAGTCGATCAAGGTCTGGCACCCGGACGTGATGGACTTTATCGAGTGCAAGTGGAAGGAAGAGCAGAAGGCTCAGACACTGATCGCCAGTGGCAAGTACGAGTCGAACTTCAACGGCGAAGCGTACAGCTCGGTGATGTTCCAAAACGCCAACCTGTCGGTGCGTTTGACGGACGACTTCATGGAGGCGGTCGAGAAGGATGGCGAGTGGAAGACCCACTGGGTGACCGACAACACAATCGCCGGGCCGACCTACAAAGCTCGCGAAGTGCTTGACCGGATGGCTAACTGTGCGTGGCACTGTGGCGACCCCGGCGTGCAGTACGACACGACGATCAACCGCTGGCACACGTGCCCCGAGAGTGGCCGGATCAACGCGTCGAATCCGTGCAGCGAGTACATGTTCCTCGATGACACGGCGTGCAATTTGGCGAGCGTGAACTTGATGAAGTTCCGTCAGGAAGATGGCACGTTCGACGCCAAGCGTTATCAGGCGGCAAGCCGGTTGTACTTCATCGCTCAAGAGATTCTGGTCGACCACGCCAGCTATCCCACGCCGCAGATCGCCGCCAATAGCCATCGATTCCGTCCGCTTGGGTTGGGTTATGCCAACTTGGGCAGCGTGTTGATGTCGAGCGGCTTGCCTTACGATTCGGACGAAGGCCGCGGTGTGTGTGGCGCCATTACTTCGCTAATGCATGGCGTGGCGAATCTGACGAGTGCCGAACTGGCCGAGGCGGTTGGCCCCTTCGAAGGCTACGCCGAGAATGCCGAGCCGATGAATCGCGTTATGCACATGCATCGCGACGCGGTGGCGAATATCAACGAAGAGTGCCCCGACTATCTAAAGCAAGCGGCCCAAGAGACTTGGGACGCGGTCGTCGATGCGGGCGCCGCCCATGGGTTCCGCAATGCTCAGGCAACGGTCCTCGCGCCGACGGGCACCATCAGCTTTATGATGGACTGCGACACCACGGGCATTGAGCCCGACATCGCGCTTGTGAAGTACAAGCAGCTTGCTGGCGGCGGCATGCTGAAGATGGTCAATCAGACGGTGCCACTCGCTTTAGAGACGCTTGGTTACAGCACGCCGGAGATTGAGTCGATCCTGGCTCACATCGATCGCGAAGACACGATCGAAGGGGCCGTGGACCTCAAGCCAGAGCACTTGCCGGTGTTCGACTGTGCGTTTACGCCAGCCGGCGGCACGCGGAGCATTCCGTGGCGGGCTCATGTGACGATGATGGCGGCGGCTCAGCCGTTCCTATCGGGGGCGATCTCCAAGACGGTCAACATGCCACGGGACACCACGCCCGAAGAGATCGCTATGGCGTACTACGATGGCTGGAAGCTGGGCCTCAAGGCTTTGGCCATCTATCGCGATGGCTCGAAGGATAGCCAGCCGCTCAATACGAAGCTGGATAGCGACAAGGGCCAAGAAGAAGAGACGGCCAAGCCCAAGCCGCGTCGCGAGCGACTGCCCGACACCCGCGAGAGCAAGACGCACAAGTTTAGCGTCGCGGGTCACGAGGGTTACATCACCGTCGGTATGTTCCCCGATGGCCGGCCGGGCGAGCTATTCATCACGATGGCCAAAGAAGGTTCGACCATCGGCGGCTTGATGGATGCCTTTGGCACTTCGGTCTCGATGAGCTTGCAGTATGGCGTGCCGCTGGAGGATTACGTTCGCAAGTTCAGCCATATGCGATTCGAACCGCAGGGGCATACCAAGAACCCTGACATTCGCATCGCCAAGAGCTTGATCGATTACATCTTCCGTTGGCTCGGTATTGAGTTCTTGCCTGGCTACAAAGCGGCCAACCAAGGCGCCTTGCCTACCTCGACCAATCCGGCGCCGGGTGACAGCGGTAAATCGGACGGAAGTTCGGGTAGCAGCGAGGACGCAGTCGGCGAGACCAAGCCTGGCGCCATGAAGGCCGCTGGGCAAGCGACGGAGCCCCGGATGGCTGGCGATGCTAAGGACGCCACTTCGACCAAAGCGGCTGCCAATGGTCATGCCAACGGCAGCGTCAAGAACGGGGCCAATGGTCACGCCAATGGCCATTCGTCGAAGGGTTCCAAAGGCACGACGTCGAATGGCCCCGCGTCGAATGGGACGACGTCGGCCGTGGTCGAAGAGATTAGCACCAAGTTGCTCGAGCGGGCGGGTGCGATGATGTCTAGCGACACATCGCCAACGACCCAGGGTGAGCAATTTGCTGGCTTCCAGGTCGATGCCCCGGCGTGCGACAGCTGCGGCAGTATCACGGTCCGCAACGGCAACTGCTACCTCTGCCACAACTGCGGCAGCAGCATGGGGTGCAGCTGACGAGAAAGCTGTGAGCCATTAGCTGTTGGCTATTGGCCAGCCGACGGCCTCGAAAATCCACGGTTGCCGGTTGCAGGAGGCCAGGGGCTCGGAGCCCGCCGGCGCCGTTTTTCGCTCGAAAAGCCGCTGATAACCCGTCTGGGGGGTATCAGCGGCTTTTTTCGTGTGTGGGGCTACCTCTCGCGGGGGGTGCGGTTGCCTGCAAATTGGGCGCCGTCTGCTACGGGATTTCGCAAGGAAAGAATCGCTAAAATCAGAGAAAAAGCGCGCCCAAATGGTAGTGTTCTCGTCAGCTTTGGCTAAGCTATGCCCCATAGGCATCGGCCAATGAGGCGGGCAAGATGCTGCACTGATGTTACCCACCAAGACCGTTTACCCCATTGAGACGGCAGCCGAAGAGCAAAGCCTGCCACCAAGGAGTTGTTTCTAATGAAAGTTGTAAAGTTTTGGTCACTCTGCGTGACCGCCCTTCTAGCGTTTGGCGTCGCAGCCAACGCAGCGACCATCAACGAGATCCGAATCGACCAAGGTGGCGGCGACGACTCAGAGTATTTTGAGCTTGCCGGAACTCCTGGCGAATCACTGGCCAACGTTTGGTACGTTGTCCTAGGAGACACAGGTGGCGGAACTGACGGCGCTAATGGCTTCGGCAATGGCGGCATCGTCGAAGCTGCTGTCGATCTGACGGGCAACTCGATTGCGTCGGACGGCTTCTTCCTCGCAGTGGAAAGCTCCTTTGAAAATGGCGCCGGCGAAGTCTTCGAAGGCGTCACGCCAGACCTGACTGCCTCTTTCAGCTTTGAAAATGGTGACAACGTCACGCACTTGCTGGTGACCGACTTCACTGGCTCGCTCGGCGACGACCTCGACACTGATGAGGACGGCGTGCTGAACACCACCCCCTGGTCAGGCGTGTTAGATGCCGTAGGCCTTCTAGAGACGCCACAGCCACCGAGCGCCGCCGGCGAAGATTTTCTTTTCGCTGTGGGTTTGGGTGGCTCGAACGTCGGTCCTAACGGCACCTTTGTTCCCGCTCACGTGTTCCGAGACGTTGACGGAACAGGCGCTTTCCAGATTGGTGCCTTCGCGACGGGTGAAGAGACCGAGACCCCCGGCTCTTCCAATGTGATCATTCCCGAGCCCGCTTCGATGGTGCTCGTGATGCTTGGCGCCACGCTGGCTGGCATGGTTGGCATGCGTCGTAAGCTTGGCTGAGCCAACGCTCTCGCAAAGTAAAAATCAAAACGGCGGCGATCATCGAGATCGCCGCCGTTTTTTGTTGTCGCGTGCGTGCAGGAGCACCGCTTAAAGCTGCTTCACCGCTTCAATGATCTTGGCCGGCTCGGCTCGCTTCTTGTAGTCGGCGTCGAGGAACGCGTAGCGAATCGTCCCCGTGGTGTCGACGATGTAGGTGGCCGCCAGCGGTAGTTCGTACCGCTCGTCGCCGTTGTACTCCGCAATGCCCAGCCGCTCTTTGTAGATGGGCAAGATCGGGTCGGGCAGCCGGAAGGCGATGCCGATCTCTCGGGCTAGCGAATTGCTACGGTCGGTCAGTACCCGCAGGGAAAGATCGTTCTTGGCGGCCGTTTCGCGGACCTTCTCGGGTAGTTCGGGCGTAATCGCGACAAGCGTCGCCCCGGCGTCACCCAAGTCGGTCAACGACTGGTCGAGCGCACGCAGTTGCAGGTTGCAATAAGGGCACCAGCCGCCGCGATAGAAACTGATCACCAGCGGTTTCTCGGCCCAGAGTGAGCTAAGCGTTACCTTGGCGCCGTCGGGGGCTTCGAGCGTGGCGTCCGCCATCTTGTCGCCTACCTGCCGGGCCGAAGCGACGATGCCCGAGGCTTCTACCTCGGCGATGCCTTGGGCAAACTTGTCTCGCATCGCGGCCGGCAACCGAGCGGCGGACTCGGCCGCATAGGCTTCTAGCTGATCGCTTAGCATGGGCGTCTCCGAGGTTTCATCGCCGCAAGCAGACGGACTCGCAAGCGCTGCCAAACAGCAGACAAAAGTGAGCTTAAGCGATGTTCGGCGTTGGTGGGGCATGAGCAGCATTCGGGCGTTCCTTGGAGTGGGCGAAAATCGAGTGCGAATTATACGCAGCCCGCAGCGAGCGGCGGCGATCGCATTGCTAGCAGCGTATGGTAGCACACGGTGCTTGGCTGGGCGGCGTCGCCAACGATCGCCAAGTCGTTGCGGCAAATCTCGCCGCGGCAGATTGTCACGCAACGGCCGGTATCGCTAGGAAACCCGTCTGCTTCGGCGTTGACCCTGCTGATGGTTCTCCCTAGTTTCTCTTCGCTTGGCGCCGAGCCCGAGCCGAAAAGAAGATCAAGAAGCGAACGCCACGTTCCACCAACTGGGGAGCCCTCCCGTGACTGATGCTGCGAAGACATCGACTGCCACGCCCGTTCCGACGCCTGTCCCGATGCTGGACATCAACCGGCAAAACGAGCCCCTCCGCGAACAAGTTCTTCAGGCGATGACCGGCGTTTGCGATTCGGGCGCCTTTCTCTTTGGCCCTGCTGTCCGCGACCTCGAAGCAGCGATCGCCGACTACTGCGGCGTCGAGCACGCCGTGGGTTGCGCCTCGGGTAGCGACGCCTTGCTGCTAGCAATGATGGCGCTTGGCATCGGCGAGGGCGACGAGGTGATCCTGCCCAGCTTCACTTTTTTCGCCACCGCAGGCAGCGTATCGCGACTAGGCGCCAAGCCCGTCTTTGCGGATCTTATTCCCCAGACCTTCAACATCGATCCGGCCGACATCGAGCGAAAGATCACGCCGGCGACCAAGGCGATCATGCCGGTTCATTTGTTCGGCCAAGGGGCCGACATGGCGGCGATTAATGCCCTGGCCGAGAAGCACAATCTGTACGTCATCGAGGACGCTGCCCAAGCGATTGGCGCCAAGATCGATGGTCAGCGCGTGGGCGGGCTAGGCACGATCGGCTGCTTCAGTTTCTATCCGACGAAGAACCTAGGCGGCTTTGGCGATGGGGGGATGATTACCACCAACGACGGCGAAGTCGCTGACCTGCTCCGGGTGCTTTGCAACCATGGGCAGCGGCCGCGTTACTTCCATCATTACGTCGGCGTCAACAGCCGGCTCGATACGCTTCAGGCAGCCGTGCTGGGCGTGAAGTTCAAGAGCTTGGATAGCTACGCCGAGCGTCGTAGCCGCCACGCCAACAAATACAACGACCAGTTTGCATCGCTAGGCCTGGGCGAACAACTTGGCACGCCGGGCGTCGCCGATGGCTGCGAAAGTGTGTGGAATCAGTACACGATCCGTGTGCGAGAGGGCCGCCGCGACGAGCTGCAGCAATCGCTCGCCGATCAGAAAATCGGCTCGGCAATCTACTATCCCGAGCCGTTGCACTTGCAGCCGTGCTTTGCCGACCTTGGTTACCAGCGGGGCGATCTGCCTCATACCGAAGCCGCCGCCGCCGAAGTGCTTTCGCTACCGGTCTTCCCAGAGCTTACCGTCGAAGAGCAGGATACGGTGATCGCTTCGATCGCCGACTTCTGTGGCGCCGCGGGAAAGCTGAGCGACGCGGCTTAAGCGGCTGCTTGTTAGAAGCCAAACGTCATTCAGGTTCTTCGTGAACCTTTTTGACCTCTGTCTCGCGTTTGCTTGGCTTGAGCGAAACGAAAATGCCAAGCACCAGGCAAAGCAGGATCAACGCGACCTCAATCGTGTAGGGACGCGCTTCCTCTTCTTCGCTTTGGGCGAGTAGTGGCAGGAAGGCGAATGCGGCCTGGTTGGCGGTCGCGGCTGCATAGTTCGTCCAGCCGATCAGTGAAGCGAAGAGAGAGGTCATCGTTGCTCGTCGTGTAGATTTGCGTGGCCGGAGGGACCGTGTGGCGGCTTGCGGGTGCTTGCAACAGACTCCAGTTTATACCAAGCTCGCCGCGATATCAGGGCGTTGTTGAAAAAGCGGGCTGAGTTTCGCAGGGCGGGCTTTCCCACGCATCGCCGTTATCTCGGGGCCAGTAGTCGGTCGTCGCAGGGGCGAGAAACTCGAGTAAGGGCCGTGCTCGCTGGCGAAACTCGGCAACCGGCATCGATACGGTTTTCCATTTCGCCGACAGGGGCCGCATGGCAGCCAGGTAGTCGTCGAGCCCAATGCCTACGAATGCGTACGAGGCATCGCGATAGGGAAAGACTTGTTCCGGCGGCGTCGGCGCCCGATCGGCGGTGAGCTGGTAGGCAAACACCAGCGCCGCGTCGAACCCCGGGCCAAACT
>JBCDCL010000025.1:0-12976 GCA_039182175.1 Planctomycetota bacterium | reverse complement strand
TCGAGCGGCAACTGGGTGCGGGTTGCGTCGCTCGACGCGGTGCCGACGGATGGCCGCCCTGTCCGGTTCCCTGTCATTGCCAAACGCACCGATGCCTGGAGTGCTTATCCGCCGGAGCCGATTGGCTCGGTCTACCTTCGACGCACTGCCGAGGGCGAAACGCCGGTGGCTCATACGACGGTCTGCCCGCATCTTGGATGCTCGGTCGACTACCGGCCTGCCCAGGACTGCTTCTTATGTCCCTGTCACAATAGCGAGTTCACCGTCGAGGGCGCCCGCACCGATCCCGAAGAGTCCCCCAGTCCTCGCGACATGGATACGGTCGAGGTAAAAATCGAAAATGGCCAAGTGCTGGTCGACTACCGCAACTTTAAGGGTGGCGTCGAAGCAAAAGTCGAAGAGTAACGCGAAAGTCTGCTGAGTTGCCGCGGCGGTTCGCCGGGCACGATGGATCGGAACGGTGACCGCCTTCACCGACTACCGGCGCCCTCTTTCACCGCCGGCAATCATCTTCAAACGCATGCTTGCAAATCTGCTTGGCTGGTTAGACGATCGCACCGGGTACAAGGCGATCGTCAACGACGCTCTCTACGAAAAAATTCCTGGCGGAGCCAAGTGGCGTTACGTATGGGGCAGCACGCTGGTGTTCGCCTTCGTCACGCAGTTGATCACCGGCATCTTCTTGTGGATGCACTACAGCCCCAGCACGCAAACGGCCTGGGAAAGCGTTTATTACATCGAGCACGAAATGACGGGCGGCTGGCTGCTGCGAGGCATCCACCACTACATGGCCCAGGCAATGATCGTGCTGATGGTCTTGCACTTGATGCAAGTCGTCATCGCCGGCGCGTATCGAGCCCCGCGTGAGATTAACTTTTGGCTTGGGCTCGGGTTGATGCTCACCGTCTTCGGACTCGGTTTGACCGGTTACCTCTTGCCGTGGGATCAAAAAGGCTACTGGGCAACCCAGGTCGCCACCAAAATCGCCGGCGCCGCTCCTTTGGTAGGCGATCAACTCAAGGCGCTCGCTATCGGCGGCAATGAGTATGGGCACCACACGCTTACGCGGTTCTTCGCTCTGCATGCGGGTGTGCTGCCCGGGGTGATGATTGGGCTCATCGTGCTGCACTTGGCGATGTTTCGCCGCTACGGGGTTACGCACAATGCTAAGGAAAATGCCCGGAGCGAGAATTTCTGGCCTGAGCAGGTGCTCAAGGATGGCGTGGCGTGTCTGGCGGTATTGCTGGCCGTCTGCGCGTTGTCTTGGGTCATGCGGGCAGAGCTTGGCCCGCCTGCCGATCCTGCCCAAGCCTACAACGCCGCCCGGCCCGAGTGGTACTATCTCTTCTTGTTCCAACTGCTCAAAGTCGTGGACAAGGTCGCCCCAGGCGAAGCGGGCGTTGTGCTGGGCGCCCATGTTATTCCAGCGATTGTCTTTGGCCTGATTGCCCTGATGCCGATTCTCGGCCGCTGGCGACTGGGGCACCGCTTTAATGTCGGCTTCTTGCTGATCTTGCTCATCGCATGTGCCGGGCTGACGTATCAAGCGATCGAGGAAGACAACTACGCCAAGTGGTATGCCTACAACGCAGAGAAGTACGAACCGGGCACCGAAGCCCGTGAGGCCTACGACGACCACTTCGCCAAGTCGAGCAACTTTCTGTCGGCGAAAGAACTCGCCCATGCCGAGGGTGAACGGGCCCAAGTACTAGCGGCGCGTGGCATCCCGCCAGAAGGGATGCTCAAGGCGTTTCGCGAAGACACCAAGGTGGCTGGCTATCGATTATTCGAACGGCACTGTGCCTCTTGCCACAACCACTGGAGCGAAGCAGACGACGATCCGCTGCGGACGGTCGTCAACGGCAATGCCAACGCCGCGAATCTCTACAACTTTGGCGACCGCGATTGGATGGCCGGCATGCTCGATGCCGAGCAACTGGCCAGCCCCGCCTTCTTCGGCAATACGATCCACGCCGATACGGATATGATCAGCTGGGTCCGCGAAAACATCAACGAACCGCTCGCCGAACTTGAAGGGGAAGAGAAATCCGCGTTTGCCGATAACGTCTCCGCCGTCGCCGCCGCAATCTCTGCTGAAGCCGCCCTGCCCTATCAAGCGGACGCAGACGCGGCCGACCAAGAGATGATCGCCGCCGGCAGGGATCTGGCGATCAACGAATTCAGCTGCATCGATTGCCACAAGCTGGGCGACGAAGGCGATCTTGGCTACGGGCCCGATCTGACCGGGTACGCCTCGCGTGAATGGTTGATTGCCTTTATCGAGAATCCACAGCAGGAACGCTTCTACTCGCCGGACAACTACGACGAGCCTGAGCGAATGATGCCAGCGTTTGAAGATCAGCTTACACGCGAAGAGATCGAAACGCTGGCCGATTGGTTGCGGACCGATTGGTACCAGCCAGAAAGCACTGCGGAAGAGGCGACGGCGGATACCGCCGCCCGTGAATAGCAGCTAGCGTCGGGCGACTGGCATCGGGCGACTAGCATCGGGCGATTTCGGGCTCGCCCAAGCTTTGCCCGCAAAACCGTCAAAGTCTGTCTAGCTCGCCAACCGATAAGCACGAAAGCCGGGTCGTCGATCTGGCTTCGCCTAAGAATTTATCGGGGTACTCGGGGCATGTGGTGCCGTCATTGCCAGCAAGATGTGCCTGCCGTAGCGCAGGGCGCCGACGAGCGGGTGCAGTGCGCCCGATGCCAGCGTCCGCTCGGCGCCACGCCGTTTGCAGCGCCAGTGAGCGATAGCGGCGTTCCCCTCAAGCCTGCTGTCGAAGTCGAGCCTTGGTCGGCCGCCGATGTACTTGGCGCCGAAGACGAGCAACGCATTCGCCAGCTCGGCCAACAACTGCGGACCGCGCGTCGCGTAGGTTCCCAAGCCAACCCCGCGGGTCGCAAGCTACGGTTTGATACGCCTGCGTCGGCAACGGGCGTCGACGCGGCGCCAGCTCGCCCCAGCATCGACCCGGCAGTGACGCCGGCGCCACGAGCACCGTCGAAACCAAGCCAAGCCTCGGCCTGGATGGTTGCCCTCCTGGGGGCTCTGACTCTGGGCATCGGTTTAGGGCTGCTCGCGTGGTCCCTATTTGGCGAGCGACCTGATCTGTGGAACTGGGGCCTGGCCGCCACGCTTAGTGGCCAAGGACTGCTGATCGTGGGCCTACTGCAACTGCTCGCGACTCTTTGGAGTGCTGGCCGCGACGCCACGAATCGGCTCATCACGTTGCACTACGAACTTCGCCGACTCCAGCGAACCGCCGACAGCATCGCCGGCGGCCGCAATGCTACGCCATCCGCCTTCTACGCCGATCTCACACGCGGTTCGAGCCCACAGGTGATGCTGGCGAATCTCAAAGGCCAGGTCGACGAACTCACCGCCCGCTTTTCGGCTGAGTAGCGTCAGCGAGAGCGACGTTTCTTGTGCCACCTAAAGGCCATAAGAAGGCACAAAAAACACAAAGAGTCTGCCACGGATCTCGGAGTAAGCGCCCGCCAAGCAGATTAGTCACTCACGAAGGTTGCTTCTCTAACAAGTAGTTAGTGAGGCTAAGACGCGGACCCTGACCTTTTTGTGCTTTATTGTGTCCTCTCGTGGCCAACTGAGTCTGTCACGGCTCGTCAGCATCGTCGGCGTTCGGCAAAAAGAGTTCTGCGGCAGGATCGCCGCCGGTGATTCGCTGTACGCGGCGAAATTGCTTCTCGGCGCCCATCGGATCGCCATCGAAATGCAGTAGGACGCCAGCCAAAAGCCGTGCCTCGGAATCGTTCGGCAAGTCTTGTAGTTGGAGTGCGACCGAGCGAAACGCCTGCTGCCGCTCCAATTCGTCGGCGAACAAATCTTCGAGGACGAAATCGGAATCGGGCCATTCAGCGTCACGCTGCAGCCCGCGACGGATCGACAAAGCGGCACGATCCAGATTCCCCAGGCCGAGATGAGCAAAACCCTCGCGAAAGCGAGCGGCGGCCAATTCGGGCGATGATGTGATTGCTTTTTTGTAACGGCTTAATGCTTCGCGATACCTGCCTGCTTTGAAGTGGCGATCGCCATGGTCGATGAACTTCCATGCACGCCCCCGGGCGCCGGCGCCAACCGGCAGAGCAGCGACCCGGCGAGGCTTGGGCGGCACCATCCCAGCAGCGGGGACATTCGCGGCCGGAGCGGCTTGGGCGCCACGGGGTCGCGGCTGACCGAGGCCGAAGTCGTCCTCGGCGCCTGCAAATCGCAGTAAGGCGCGCGGCCCGTACAGCGTACTCGGGTCGAGTACGACCGGCGGCAAGAAGACAGGGCCACCGCATCGGCAGAACGAACCGAAGGCGCCACAGCCATTGCAGAACCCGCCGCCGTAGCCGTAGTAGGGATAGCCACAGCCAAAGCTATACGGCCGGTAAACGAACGGGGAGCGGACGAAGACGCCGCTCCGGTAAGTGAACGATCGGTACGGCCGAAAGCCGCCGAAGCGAGAGAAGCGGGCTCCCACAGTGCGAAAGTTGCCGCCTGTAAATGCGATCCGCGTCGGCGAATCGCCGACAAACCGGGTTTGGGCCTCGGCTTCGCTCGCCCCCAAAGCAAGCACTGTTGCTAGCCCAATCGCAATACGTGCCCAACCATTCATGACCATCGCCTCCATGTCGCAAAGGAGACTGCAAACGTTCCCCCTGCCGTTCAGTATCGCGATTCACACAAATCAGGCAAATCGCGGTGCAGGAAGGCCCAGCCATGAAGCCTAAAAGACCGGGCCCAATCGAGTAGGCTCGTTAGCGACCGGACTGAGATGAGTCCCGAGAAAAGCTTGCGAACTTCGCCTGAGCGAGAGTCTTCGCCTCGCCCCTTTTAAGATGGCGAACTTAGTGAAGAAAGCGGTAGAGCTGATACCGCAGACCGGCGAAAGCGAAGTAGTAGGTGAAGAAAGCCAATAGCAGCAGTAAGCAAACAAGGCCGATTATCTTGAGTAGCGATACGCAGCCTGCGAGCGACGATGAAGCCTGCCCCTCGGCTCGCGTACCGTCGACAGTGGCGTCCGCAGCCGTAGCTTTCGCCAGCCAACGTAAGAGGCCCCGAATCAGGCGAAAGGTGAACCAGACGAGCAGCCCGGCACATCCCGCGAAGAAAACGAGCACGAAGATGCCCATTAGCCAATTGGGGATGGCATCGAGCACGTAGAACTCCAATTCAGTCGCCGCGGCTTAACCGGTCACCCGCCGCTCGATTTCATCGACGACATCATCGAGCTTCAACCGTACTTGTTCGAGCGTATCGCGGTCGCGAAGCGTGACGGTCTTGTCGGTGAGCGTTTCGCCATCGATGGTCAAACAGTAGGGCGTGCCGGCCTCGTCTTGCCGCCGGTACCGACGACCGACGGCGCCCTTCTCGTCGTAAAACGCCGGGAATTTCTTCTTCAACGCCCGGTACAGATCCTTCGCCACCTCCGGCATGCCATCCTTCTTCACCAGCGGAAAGACGGCCGCTTTGATCGGGGCGATCCGGGGGTGAAGTTTCATCACCGTGCGGGTCTGCTCTTTGCCTTTGTCGTCGGGCGCGGTGTCTTCGTGGTAAGCCTCGCAGAGAAAAGCGAGCGTCGCCCGGTCGGCCCCGGCGGACGGCTCAATCACGTGGGGCGTAAAGCGTTCGTTCGTCAGATCGTCGCGATAGGTCAAGTCTTTACCACTCCCGCGATGGACCGGCTTGCCATCTTCGCCTAGCTGCACTTCGAGGGGGCAGCTATTGGGATCGAGCTTGCCCTCCATATGACTTCGCAGGTCAAAGTCACCACGGTGAGCGATCCCTTCGAGTTCGCCATACTCACCTTCTGGCAAGAAGGGGAACTGGTATTCAATGTCGGCGGTGCCGGTCGAATAGTGCGACAGCTCGTCGGGGTCGTGGTCACGCAGAATGAGGCGATCGCTCGCCAGGCCCAAGTCGGTATACCACTTGAATCGCCGGTCTCGCCAATACTTGTACCAATCTTGCGACGAGTCGGGGTGGCAGAAGAACTCGATCTCCATCTGCTCGAACTCGCGACTGCGGAAGGTGAAATTCCGTGGCGTGATCTCGTTGCGAAAACTCTTGCCAATCTGCGCGATGCCAAATGGCACTCGCACACGCGTTGAATCGCAGACGTTCTTGAAGTTGACGAAAATGCCCTGGGCAGTTTCGGGGCGAAGGAACGCCCGGCCTTCTTCCCCGGCCAGGGCGCCAACCGTCGTCGGAAACATCAGGTTGAAGTCGCGAGGCTCGGTAAGCGTGCCCAGCTCGGTCGCCTGCGGTCCGAGCGTCTTGTCAAAGTCCGCTACGTCGATTTTGTCGAGCGTCGTTAGTGCCCCATCCCAACCGAGTTGGTCGGCATCCTTTGCCCGGAGCTTGAAGAACTTGAGAGCCCGTTGCTGCAGATCGGCTTCGACCTCTTCGGCAAGCGTTGTAACGAAGATCTTTTGGCCCTTCGCTTCTACCCAACGGCCCTGGACCTGATCGTACCGGTGGCGACCTTTCGACTGGCGACAGTCGACCATTTGGTCAACGAACAAATCGTAGTGCCCCGAGACCTTCCACACCTGCGGGTGCATGATGATCGTGCAGTCGAGGCCGGTCATTTCGTACGCACTGGGGGCGCCGGCGGGGGCGTCCAGGTCGTCGTGGCCGGTGACCATGTCTTGCCACCAGGCATCTTTGATGTTCCGCTTCAGCTCGACGCCCAGCGGCCCGTAGTCCCAGAAGCCATTGAGGCCGCCGTAGATTTCGCTCGACTGAAATAAGAACCCTCGCCGTTTGCAGAGCGAGACCAGCTTTTCCATTTCCATCGCAAAGATGCCTTAGTTTGATCAACGACGAATAGGACGCGAATTGACGAAGATCGCATGGACTGAAGGCGTCGAATCCCAACCGCCCGAATCCCGTCGATCTGCTTGAATCGCGTCATTTTCTTTAGCCGCAGATTCTACTCGGGCCCCTGCGAAAGTCCCATGGGCGCCCGCTGCTAGGCGGTGATGATGCCGGAGCGCGGATCGTACTCGGGGACCAAGTCGAGCGTATCGATCGCGGCACACAGTGGCAGATCGTTGTCCATGCCCAACGCGATCAGATTCTTGCCGCCGGGCGTCGTGCGGAGTTCGATCGCCAGTTGGTCTGTCGGCAAGCGGCCAAGCACGCGGGCCGTATTGAGCAGTTCCTGCCATTCGCCTAGCACCGCATTGGCTTGGTCGTTGGTGGCTGGACGGTCCTCGGCGATCGCCATCAGGCCGGTCGCGAGGGCGCCCGCAGCGAGCTGGTCTTCGCGGGTCACATGGCCGTTCGTACCTGCACAGAGCAGATGGACGTGCTCGTCGCCTGCGACAGCGTCGACGACAGAAGCCAAGTTGACCGCGGCGCCGACGACTACCCGATTGGCGATCCGAGCATGCGTCAGGGCGGCGGTGCCGTTGGTTGTGGTAAAGAAAACCTGCTTGCCGAACACTTCCGCGGCCGTGTATTCCGCTGGCGAATTGCCCAGGTCGAAGCCCTCGATCAACTCGCCGCCTCGTTCGCCGCCGAGGATTAGCGACTCGCGATCTTCGCCCTCGGCCGCCTTGAGAACGCCGGCGATATCCAAAAAAGCCCGCACTTGGCTGGCGCCGGCAGCCAGGGCGTGGCAGATGGTGGTCGACGCCCGCAGCAGATCAATCACCACGACCGTGCCGCCGCCCAGGTCCGATTCGCTGACGAATTGGGGCAGATAGTGGACTTCTAGCGTTCGCATAAGGCGTTTTCTCAGCAGGGCTTGGGTCGTCGGGACGGTTGTCATCCGCGGGTTTTGCACTCTAGTCTGTTAGACTAACAAGATCACCCGCCCGCCCTGTTTTTCGCCCTCAGACCATCTTCTCCGCGGCCTTGAGCCGCCATGGCTCAATGCTGCTGGCTCCCCAGAACATTTGCGTGTTTGCTGCCTCATCGTTGGGCGATCGACCCGAATTTCGAGACGCGGCTGAGTCGCTCGGCACACTGCTGGCGGAGCGAGGTTGCCGACTGATTTACGGCGGGGCGTCGGTCGGGCTGATGGGCGTGTTGGCCGACGCCACGCTCCAAGCGGGCGGCGAACTGGTGGGCGTGCTTCCCCAGTGCCTGGTGGACCTCGAAGTCGCTCACCATGGGCTGACCGAGTTGCACGTCGTCCGGTCGATGCACGAACGAAAAGCCTTGATGGCGGACCTCTCCGATGCGGTGCTCGCCCTGCCCGGCGGTCTGGGCACATTGGAAGAGCTGTTCGAAATCCTCACTTGGACGCAGCTTGGCATTCAAACCAAACCGAGCGGTGTATTAAACCTAGCTGGCTTCTTCGATCACTTCTTCGCGATGATCGATCGAGCCGTGGAAGAAGGGTTTGTTAGCACCGCTTCCCGGCAGATGATCCTGTGCGAGACCGATCCGGGCCGGCTGCTCGATCGGCTCGCCAGCCACGAGTTGCCCAGCGTAGAGGTGCTGCTCGATCGTAGCGACCTCCGATGATTGACCGGCCGCCTCGTCGGTCGTACTTGCCTCTTGGCCACAACAACGATGTCCACAACCACAGTTTCCACACCGCCGAACGACACGCCGGTCGATAAATCGAACGCTCGCGTCAAACGCATGTTCGGCGAGATTGCTCCGCGGTATGACTTGCTCAATCACTTGCTGAGCATGAATGTTGATCGCTACTGGCGGTGGCGAACAACGAAGCTCGTTCCCCCTCGCCTACCAGCCAGCGGTCGCAAGGGGGCGCCGATTCTGGATCTCTGCACCGGCACGGGGGACTTGGCTCTGGCGTACGACCGAGCCGCCGGTGGGAAGCTCGATATCGTTGCGTCCGACTTCTGCCCTGAGATGCTCGATCTGGGCCGGCAGAAGGGCGCCAAGCGTGGGCTTAACGATCACATCGAGTGGATTGAAGCGGACGCCCAGGCGTTGCCGTTCGAGTCGAATACCTACCAAATTGTCACGGCAGCCTTTGGCTTGCGGAATGTTGCCGATACCGATCAAGGACTCCGCGAAATGGCCCGCGTCTGCCAGCCGGGCGGAGCGGTGGCGGTGCTCGAATTCACAACGCCACGCTGGCAACCCTTCAAGGCATTCTACGGTTGGTACTTTCGCAACGTGCTGCCGCGGATAGGCCAAACGCGGATGCGGAATAACTCAGCAGCTTACGAGTACTTGCCTGAGAGTGTTGGCCAGTTTTACGAGTACGAACAACTGACCGAACGAATGGAAGCCGCCGGCCTGGACGATGTCCGCTATTATCCGCTGACGCTCGGCGTGGCAACGTTGTACGTTGGCAAAAAGGTAACCGGCGGCCCACGCCGTGCGTAGGAGCCGTCTCCGACGGCGAACACAATAACACGGGCCCTCGTCGTCGGAGACGGCTCTTACATCGACTTGACCAATGAGCGACAACTCTCCACCCATCGTGCTGGGCATCACGGGAGCGAGCGGCGCCCCCTACGCGGTGCGGCTCCTCGATGTGCTGCTGCAATTGGGCTACGACGTCCATTGCTCGATCAGTCCGTCGGGCGCTGCGGTGTTGCACCAAGAGCTTGGCATCGCGCTCGAACTAAACCGTGTTGATGCAGCCGACTTAGCGCCAAACAACCTGCCACTGCTAAAAGGCTGCCGCCCCGTTGCAGAGCCGGCCGCCAAGCGTGGCACGCTCCACTATCATCACCATCAGAATTTCATGGCGCCGATAGCCAGCGGTTCGTTCTTGGCGGGCGGCACGGTGATTTGCCCCTGCAGTGGCACCACGCTGAGCGCCATCGCCGCTGGCGCCGCGGGCAATTTGATCCAGCGTGCGGCCGAAGTCGCGATCAAGGAACGACGCCAACTTGTACTCGTACCGCGAGAGACCCCCGTCTCGATTACCCACATCGACAACATGCGTCGCGCAACCGAAGCCGGAGCCGTACTCCTGCCGGCATCCCCCGGTTGGTACCACGGCGTGGAGTCGCTGGCTGATCTTGTCGATTTCGTCGTCGCAAGAATCTGCGACCAACTCGGCATTCGCAATGCCCTGATGAAGCGTTGGGGAGAAGATTGAATGCGGATTGCGGATTGTGGATTGCGGAATGGAAGCGCGGTACGGACGAAATGCATCCGCCGGCTTGTGTGTCATTCCGCAATCCGCAATCCGAAATCCGAAATGGCCCCGCGGCGAGGCTTCCGCCCTTGCTGAAGACCCTCTCCAACCTGCTATCGCTCATTCGGTTCAGCCACACGCTGTTCGCGTTGCCGTTTGCACTATTAGCAGCGTTGATGGCTTGGTTCGAAGGCGGAAGGGGGAAGGCAGAAGGCGGATTTAGCTGGGTAGACTTGCTTGGCATTTTGCTCTGCATGGTATTCGCTCGTAGTGCAGCAATGGCATTCAATCGATTGGTTGATCGCGATGTCGACGCTGAAAACCCCCGCACCGCGGGGCGGCACATCCCTGCGGGTATTTTGAGCGTTGGCCAAGTCTCGGCATTCGCCCTGCTCTGCTCCGCCGGCTTTGTGGCCAGCACTGCGTTGTTCTTGCCGAACCGGTTGCCGATGTACCTTAGCGTGCCCGTGCTACTTTTCCTGTGCGGATATAGTTATTGCAAGCGGTTCACGTCGCTGGCCCATTTCTGGCTGGGGGCGGCACTGGCCCTTTCGCCGGTTGCGGCCTGGATCGCCATTCGGGGCGAGGCGGTGATGGCAGACCCGCTTGATCTGCTGCCCGCCGTAGTGCTGGGGGCCGCGGTCATGGCCTGGGTCGCGGGGTTCGATATCCTCTACGCCTGCCAGGATTACGAATTCGACAAGACCGCCAAGCTCCACAGCATCCCCACACGGCTCGGCATCTCTGGGGCCCTGCGACTGGCGGCCGGGTGCCACGCGACTACAGTACTGCTGCTAGCCCTGTTGCCACTGGTCTACCCTCCATTTGGCGTGATCTACTGGATCGGCGTCGGAGCGGTTGCCCTACTGTTAGCCTACGAGCACTGGCTCGTCCGGCCCGACGATCTGGATCGCGTCAACCTGGCGTTCTTCAACGTCAACGCGGTAATCAGCCTGGGATTGCTCGCGGTTGGAACCCTCGACCTCCTTGTTTAACGATTTGGCATGCTTAGAACTTCGTCTCCTATCCTGGCGCCCATCCGCGAAAAGATTGAGGCTGGCGAGCGACTGTCGTTCGACGATGGTCTGTTGCTCGAATCGCCCGACGTACCGCTGCCCGAGCTAGGCGAACTGGCCAACTTAGTACGCGAGCGTAAGAACGGCAACGCTGGCTACTACAACATCAACACGCACTTGAACGCTACGAACATCTGCGTTTATCGCTGCACGTTCTGTGCGTTCCGTTCCGATCTGCGTGACCCCAAAGGCTACTGGATGCAGGACGATGCGATCCTGGAGCGAGGTCGCGAAGCGGTGGAGAACGGCTGCACCGAGATGCACATCGTTGGCGGCCTGCATCACCAGGCGAAGTACGATTGGTATCGCAAGGTCGTCAGCCTGCTGCATGACAACTACCCTTCGCTACACCTCAAGGCGTGGACGCCAGTCGAAATCGATTGGTTTGCCCGCCTCACCAAGAAGCCGATTCGCTGGGTGCTGCAGGATATGAAGGAGGCGGGCCTTGGCAGTCTGCCCGGGGGCGGCGCCGAGATCTTCCATCCGGAGATTCGCAATCAGATTTGCGAACACAAAGCAGACTCAACGCGCTGGTTCGAGACGCATCGCGAGGCCCACGCCCTTGGCCTGCGATCCAACTGCACGATGCTCTACGGCCATATCGAGCAGCCCTACCACCGGATCGATCACCTCATTCGCTTGCGAGACCTGCAAGATGAGTCTCTGAAAGCAGGGCACGGCGGTTTCCAAACGTACATCCCACTCGCCTTTCATCCCGAGAACAACAAGCTGGGCGAAGAGCGGAACATTAAGAAGCCGTCGGGGCTCATGGACCTTCGGCAGATGGCCGTCGCGCGGTTGATGCTTGACAACATCGATCACATCAAGGCGTACTGGATCATGCTCGGCATCGAGACCGCTCAGATCTCGCTAGCCTATGGGGCCGACGATATCGACGGCACTGTGCGACATGAGTTGATCTACCACGACGCCGGCGCCACGACGCCCGAAGTAATGAGCGTCGCCGATATTGAACGGATCATTCGCGAAGCAGGCCGCGAGCCGATCGAGCGCGATACGCTGTACCGCCGCGTTGAGCGTGACGAGGACAGTTGGAAACTAGGCGAGCAGATCACCGCGGCCGTCTAGCCGCTTGAGTTACTCGACCAGTCGAGCGGTTGGTAGCGAGACGATCTTCCGAAAGATGTCAGTCAGGATCGCTTCGTACTCGTTGGGGTTACCGCTGCCGCGGGGACTGGTCCCCGACTTGCCACCAGTCCCGCCCGTGCGAGCAGCCCGATCCATGAAGTCGTAGTCGGCCCCCAAACCAATGCCGACGGGGTAGACATCGATCCCTTCGACTTCCAGTGCGTTGGTCTGCATCAACGCAGCATCAAGCCAAAAGTACCCGCCGCCGTAGCTGTCGGGAATGACGCTGCTACTGGCAAACTTGTTGATCGCCGTTTCGCTTGTCTCGTAAGCGTTGGGCATGCCGTCGGTCAGCAAGACCACCACCCGTTTGGCGTCGTCACGGGCCTCCCCGCCATCTTTCTTGCGACGCAGCAATTGCTTGGCAAGTATCAGCCCTGATTCCGTGGCGGTGGTCGTCCCTTTGTCACCGACGGCCTGAAGCCTGGCCACCGACTTCATCGTATTGACGTAGGTGTTTGTCAGGCCGTGGCGTACTTGACTGCCGTCGGTCGAATCGAAAGTGATCACCGCGACCCGATCCCGATACGCCTTGTTCGGGATCACGCCGTTACGCTGCTTGACGATATCCATCGCCGCAATCACCGATCGCCGAGCGGCATGCATCGGTTGGCAGCGTGGTGGGAATTTGAACTTCCGACCAGCGACCAGCTCCGTATG
>JBCDCL010000024.1:0-13164 GCA_039182175.1 Planctomycetota bacterium | reverse complement strand
GAGCCCTCTGTCGAACCGATGACCGCTGACACCGTGTTCGACATGGCGTCGCTGACCAAGCCGGTGGCGACTGCCACATCCGTTATGCGGCTCGTCGAGCGAGGAGATTTGCGTGTACTCGACCACACGATCGCGTACACGCAAATCTCCTCGCTCGACGAGCCGCATAACGGATGTGGCAGTCGCCACCGGCTTGGTCAGCGACGCCATGTCGAACACGGTGTCAGCGGTCATCGGTTCGACAGAGGGCTCAACCTGCCGATTGCCCCAGGCCTGCTGCAGCACGATTTTGCCCCGTCTGCCGACGACAACGACACACCCTGGTGCCTTGCCAGCGTCTAAGGCTTGCTGCACGTGACGCTCGATGTCCGCTGCGAAGCCCGGTCGTATGCCAACTTCGTCTGGCTCAGCGCTGGGCAGTTCGGCATGCGACACGGTAGCGCTTGCCAGCGTGATCAGCACGGCAAGGAAACCAATGCCGCCAATCACCAGCGAATCGGTTTGCCTGCTACTCGCAGTCCACCCGGCATTCAATATCATGAAATACACTCGATTGATGATTTCTTCGGCCAGCTAGGTGCCGACATTTTTTCCCGCTCAGCAATGATCACTACGCCTCCTTCGACGCGGCAAGTGGCTCTGCGAGAATGCGATAACATGCTGCGCTTTCCTGCGTGCCGCTGGTCGATATCCTAGAGATTCTGCAAACCCTGGGCGATCGCGTACCTCAATAGGCAAGAGTCAAGCAAGCTATGCAGCACCAGTCGTTAGATGATCTTGAGCGTATACGATGCCGGGTCTTTCGCCACGCCCGCGACGCCAGCCACGCCGTGGCTCGCCAGATTGCTGCGATGATCCAGGGCCGAGCCGCCGAGGGGCGAATGTGCGTGCTCGGCTTGGCCACCGGCAGCAGTCCCACGGGCGTTTACAACGAGCTAATCCGCCTGCACCGGGAAGAAGGCCTTAGCTTCGCCAACGTCATCACGTTCAATTTGGACGAATACTTCCCGATGCAGCCGGAGGAGTTGCAGAGCTACGTTCGGTTTATGAACGAGCACCTTTTTGATCACGTCGACATCAATCCCAAGAATGCCCACGTACCGGACGGGACGCTGGGCGAAGACGCTGTCGCCGACTATTGCCGCCGCTACGAGGCGATGATCGAAGAAGCGGGCGGCATCGATCTCCAACTGCTCGGCATCGGTCGCACCGGCCACATCGGTTTTAACGAACCTGGCTCTGGCAAGACAAGCCGTACCCGACTTATCACACTCGATCGCGTTACACGGCGCGACGCGGCGAGCGATTTCTTCGGCGAGGAAAACGTTCCCCGCCGGGCGATCACGATGGGCGTCGGCACGATTCTCGACGCCCGGCAGGTCGTCCTCATGGCGTGGGGCGAGGGCAAAGCACAAATCATCCGCGACGCGGTTGAAGGCGAGATCTCTACGAGCGTCGCCGCGAGTTTCTTGCAGGAGCACGCGAATGCAGAGGTGGTGCTCGATGAGGCGGCCGCCGATGCACTGACCCGCCGCAGCCAACCGTGGCTAATTGGGCAAGTTGACTGGGATGAAATCCAAGAACGCAAAGCAGCGATTTGGCTTGCCCAGAAGATCGAAAAGCCGCTGCTAAAGCTCACTTCGGAGGACTACAACGAGTCGGGATTACAAGATCTGCTAGCTACCCGCGGACCGGTCGACGAACTCAACGTACGGGTGTTCCGCGCTTTGCAAGCAACGATCACGGGCTGGCCCGGCGGCAAACCGGACTACGCCAAGCAACCCGGCGATCGACCCCAGCCGGGCGACGACATCTTCCCGAAACGGGTGCTGATCTTCTCGCCTCATCCTGACGACGACGTGATCAGCATGGGGGGCACCCTGATCCGTCTGGTGGATCAAGGCCATCAAGTGTTCGTCGCCTACCAAACGTCCGGCAACATTGCCGTGTTTGACGACGATGCGATCCGCTTTGCCGAATTCGCCGGCGCCTTCAATCGCCATTTTGGCATCGACCCCGATCGGACGTCGGAGCTTGAGTCGCATATCGACGAACTGTTGCGGAACAAACGCCCGGGGCAGGTTGATGGTGACGAGATTCAGTTCATCAAAGGCCTGATCCGCCGCACTGAAGCCCGCGCCGCAACCCGCTGCTGCAATGTCCCGGCAGACCAGTTGCGGTTTATGGACATGCCATTTTACGAGACGGGTCGAGTGCGAAAGAAACCGCTCGGCGAAGAAGACATTCAAATCACGGTCGATCTGCTGTGCGACATCAAGCCGCATCAGGTCTACGCGGCGGGTGATCTTTCCGACCCGCACGGCACGCACCGGACTTGTCTGTCGGCCGTGCTACAAGCTTGCCAGCGTGTGACGGACCACGACTGGTACGCCCAGTGCCAGGTTTGGCTCTACCGTGGCGCCTGGCAAGAATGGGCTCCGCACCAAATCGAGATGGCGGTGCCCCTCAGCCCGCAAGAACTGCTTCGCAAGCGGGTGGCGATCTTCAAGCACGAGTCGCAAAAGGACAAGGCGTTGTTCCCCGGGCCCGACCCGCGTGAGTTTTGGCAACGGGCTGAGGACCGCAATAGGGCAACATCGCAACTCTACGACCGCCTCGGCCTGGCAGAATACGAAGCCATCGAAGGTTTCGTTCGCTGGAAGGGCGACCTCGACGACGTCCTCTGACGGCGAAGCACTCGGGCCAGCGACCAGAATCCATTCGAGGCCAGCGTCTTGAAGATCGGGCTTGCACAAATCTCACCCGTTTGGCTTCGTCGAAAAGAGACCGTCGCCAAAATCGCGAAGTGGGTTGGGCGGGCCGCTGACGAGGGCTGCGACCTGGTCGCCTTTGGCGAATCTCTGGTGCCCGGCTATCCCTTCTGGCTGAGCTCCACCGATGGCGCCCGTTTCAACAGCGATATCCAAAAGGAGTTGTACAGCCATTATCTCGACCAGGCAGTCGTTGTAGCCCGCGGCGATTTGGAGCCGGTCTGCATCGCCGCTCGGCAACGCGGCATCGCCGTCATGCTCGGCTGTTTCGAGCGAGCTACGGATCGAGGCGCTCATACCGGATACTGCTCGCTAGTGACCATCGACAGGGCGGGCGCCATCCTCAACGTCCATCGCAAAGTGATGCCAACCTACGAAGAACGGTTGGTCTGGGGCACGGGCGATGGACACGGGCTTCGCACTTTCAACCACGCAGGGTTTTGCATTGGTGGTCTCAACTGCTGGGAGAATTGGATGCCACTCCTGCGGTCAAGCTTGTACGGACAGGGCGAGAGCCTCCGTGTCGCTGTCTGGCCGGGTGGACCGCAAAATACGCGAGACATCACTCGCTTCGTTGCCATGGAGGGCCGCAGCTATGTGGCCTCGGTGTCGGGCGTGATGACCCATAACGCGATCTCCGACGAGCTTCCGCATGCAGAACTCTTGCGAGAGAAGTGCCCGCCCATGATGGCGGCCGGCGGCTCATGCATCGCGGGCCCAGATGGCGAGTGGATCGCCCCGCCGGCAGACGACCAGGAACAACTGATCACCGCCACGCTCGACCCAGCGTTTGTGCGTCGCGAGCGGCAAAACTTCGATCCATCGGGGCACTACTCGCGACCCGACATCACCCGGCTACACGTCGATCGCCGCCGTCAGAGTGTTTTAAGCCTGACAGATGAGCACCCGCCGGGCTAAACTCGACGCCACCTCCAACGATTCAAATGGCTAGCCTGCCACGGCAGTCTGCGATGACGCTTCCCAAGGAACCTGCTCCGTGACCACGCGTCGCATTGGCTTGATCGACTACGATCTGAACAACTTTCATGCCAACACCTACCTGCAGGCGTTCCGTGGCCCTTTGGCTTCGCGCGGCTACACCGTCGCGGGAGCTACCGGCTTGCTCGAACAACCTTGCAAAGCTTGGGCGAAGGAAAACGACGTTCCTTATTTCCCGTCGGTGGACGACCTCGCCAGCGAAGTCGATGTCCTGGCCGTCCTGGCGCCGTCGAATCCAGAGACACACCTTGAACTCTGCTCGCAAGCCTTTCGGCACGGCAAGCCGACTTTCGTCGACAAAACCTTTGCTCCCGATACGCGTGCTGCCGAGCGGATTTTCTCGCTAGCAGATGAAGCTGGTGTGGCCGTTCAGACCACCTCAGCCCTACGCACCACGAACGTCCAACAGCAAGCGGCATCGCTCGAGCATCCACTTCGCAGTATGTCAGTATGGGCTGGCGGCGCCTCGTTTGACGAATATGGCATCCACCCGGTCGAACTGGTCGTCAGCTGCCTCGGCCCCGACGCCAAACGGCTATTGATTACGGGCGGCGTCGATTATCCGACGATCGTGCTCGAGTACACAGACGATCGAACCGCAGCAATTCATTTCAACGCTACAGAGCACGTGCCGTTCGACGCCGCATTGACCACACAGACTGAAACGATCCATTCCGCCGTGGACGACTCAAAGTTGTTCGTCGATGCGGCGTCGGCCATTCTGGATTTCTTCGACGCCGGCCAGGCGATTGTGCCCCGTGAAGAAACACTCGCCGTCATGCGAATCCTCGACGCCGCAAAAAACCCGGCTGCTCGCAGTGCTTTTGTCGCCCTCTAGAACCATTAAGGAAGACTCCAAAAGAAGATGCGTATAGGAATTATTGGCGCCGGCGCGATCGGTGATAAGCATGCCTTGGCTGCCCGCGAAGCAGGGGTTGAAGTCGCACGCATCGTCGATCGCGACCTTAGCCGGGCGAAACTACTTGCAGAACTGCACCAAGCAGCCGCTGGCGACAAAGCCGATGCGATCTGGTCGGACGATTCAATCGACGCGGTCGTGATTGGCGTGCCGAATTGCTTTCACAAGCCACTTGCCATCGAGGCGATGCAGGCTGGCAAGGACGTGCTGCTCGAAAAGCCAATGGCATTGAACGCCGCGGAGTGCGACGAGCTAATTTCGGTCGCCAGCAAAACCGAACGTGTGCTGCAAATCGGCTTCGTTCATCGCTACACAGCGGTGGGTCAAGCCGCCAAAGAGATGGTCGAAAGTGGTCGTCTTGGCGAAATCTATCACGCTAAAGCCCAGCTCTTCATGAAACGAAGCGTGCCAGGCCTCGGCGGCTGGTTTACGAACAAGAAGATGTCGGGCGGCGGCGCCTTGATCGACATAGGCGTCCATCTGCTGGACCTATCGCTCCACCTCATGGGACAGCCGACGCCTGTCTCTGTCGCCGGCAAGGCTTACTCGATGTTCGGCCGCAAGATGCGCGACTACGTTTACGAATCGATGTGGGCAGGACCGCCGAACTACGATGGCGTGTGCGACGTTGACGATTCGGCCCACGCGATGATCACTTTTGAATCGGGGGCATCGCTCGACCTGCACGTCTGCTGGGCCGGCAATTTCCCTGATGGCCAGTTGCCGGGCTCCATGGTCGGATTGTTTGGCGATCAGGGCGGACTTACGTTTGAACTGTTCGGCGACAAACTACAACTTGCTAGCGAGATCGGCGGACGGAACGCAGACTCGGCGATCGCCCTCCCGGCTTGCGACCAAATGGTCTTGCAGATGCAGGCCTTCGAAGAGGCAGTCGCCAAGCGGGCTACGACTACCGGGGCGAGCCCAACCGACGGACGGAACGTGCAGGCCTTGGTCGACGCCATCTACGCCTCAAGCGAAAGCAACCAACCGGTTGTGCTTTGATTAAGCCGCGCACCGCCTGCTGTAAACGACTTGTCTAAGATGATTTACGAGAGATGACGCATCCCCAGCTAGCTACAGCCTCAAGCATTGATAAGGGGATTGTTGTTCTCTATCTGGTGCTGAGTTTTGCCGTCGGGTTGCTCGCCAGTCGATTTTTGAGCCGTCGCGGTAAGCAGACTGAGGCTCAGCAAGGGCTGGGCGAACGGCGACCAGCTGCCGACGACTCTGCTGCTGACAATGAAGAAGAGTATTATCTGGCAGGGCGTCGTATTCCCGGCTGGATGAACGGCATTTCCTACGCGATCACTGCGATGAATGCCGACGTGGCGCCAACCTACTGCGGCTTTGCGGTTGTGGTCGGCCTGCCAATCGCATTTTTCTATCTACCGCGATTCGCGTTGGCCTGGATGATTGCTGCCATGCTGTTCGCCATTCGTTGGCGGCAGCTCGGCGTCCGCACCGGGCCCGAGTTCTACGCGATCCGGTTCGACAAAACCCGCAGCCGTTTCGTGCGTGTCTATTCGGCGCTGTTCGCTGTGACGGTGAACATGATTCCGTGGATCGGAGCCGGAATGCTGGGCGTCCATAAGATATTTAGTCCACTGTTCTCAGAGATCGACGCCACCGCTGCCAGCCTGGGGGTCGAACCTAAGGTGGTCACCCTATCAATCATCCTGCCGATCCTGGTTATCTACGTCTGGGCATCCGGTTTTGCTGGCGTACTGATTACCGACATTCTGCAGTCGCTCATCATCGTTGCGGCCAACGTAATATTACTTGCCTTAGTGCTGCAGCAGTTCGGGGGCCCGACAGGTCTGGCGACCGCCATCGAACAAGCTCGCCCTGCCGAGTCAGGCGAAATCCTCGCGGCCTGGCCTGCGTGGGGCCATCGTGTTCTTGCGCCGATGGTCGTCCTCATGTGGCTCATCGTGCCAACCGTCGGGCGTGGCGGATCGGTCGACCTGGAAGGACAACGCATCTTTTCATGCCGGTCCGATCGTGACGCCGCAAAGATGAACGTATGGGCGGTAGGATCGCTATTCGGCATCCTGTTGCTACTAACACTTCCGGCATTGGCAGTGATCGCCAACCACCCGGAGATGTATCTCGCCGAGCCGGGCATTCGCGAGACAGCGTATAGTCTGCTACTGGGCGATTACTTGCCCGTCGGCTTACTAGGCATTGCCCTCGCGGCACTCCTGGCGAGCGTCATGTCGACGATCGACAGCCATCTCAACTACGGCGCCCAGACGCTGGTTAATGACGTACTGCGACAGATCGCTCCCCAAGCAAGCTGGCTTCGTCCAGGCAGCGGTTCCGCGTTGTGGACGGGGCGACTGCTCATGCTCGTGATTCTCGGCTGCGCGATTATCGTGACTTACAACGCCGATTCGCTGATCGGCATCGCCATCACACTTGGTGGCATGTACGGCGCCGTCGCCACGCTTTACTGGGGGCAGTGGTGGTGGTGGCGCGTGAACTTTTGGAGTTGGCTTACCGCGATGGTTGGTGGGCCAGTCGTTTACCTGACGCTCGGCTGGGCTCTATCGCAATGGCCTTGGTGGGCCGAACAAGCCGCCGCCAGCGAATCGGCCGCCCAGGGGATGGCGATGCTCCAGGCCGCGATCGGAATGGGGCTGACGTTTGTAGCCTGGGTGACGGTAACTGTGCTCACAAAGCCTGAGGCAGCCGACACGCTCAAGCACTTCTATCGAGTCGCTCGCCCGATGGGCATCTGGGGCCCGATTCGGGAGGCTTGCCTCGCTGAGGCCGATGCAGACTGGTCGCCACCACCGAGCGGTTTGCTCATGGGCGGGCTCGCCGTCGCCATGCTAGGCGCCACGTGGATCTCGGCGGCAGTGATTGGGCTCGGCGTGCTATGTGTCGGCCGCTATGGCGAAGCGGCCGCCTATTTGGGCGTGGCGATCGTCGGCGGCCTCGGCTTCCGCACTGCTTTCAATTGGCATTTGCAGCGTATGGATGCATCCGACTAGCGATCGCTATCGGAAGTTATTGTGGCGGCATCTGCATAGAGCGTATCGAATACTTCGGCATGCTGCTCTAGGCCTTGGTAGTAGAAATAGACTTCGCTTTCGAAACCATACTCCCGGTTCGCCGCCACCATCTTCGGAATCAGATCGCTTGGCATCTCGTAGCCATCTGCCAGCGCGATGAGCATGCCTGGCGCAATGAGCGATAGCTTCTCGGCTGGTACTTGCTCCTCTGCGATCTGACGCAGGCACTCGCGATAAGCCGGCAAGTCGCGGCGATAGACTTGCGGGCAGAACAAGTCTCCCCAACCCTCGCGGACCCATCGCGGCCAATCCTGCAAGTAGTTTTGCTTGCTCCACGGGTAGACGCTGGGAGACCAGGAGACGCACAACTCGGGGTCAATCGCCTTAAGTTCGTGATACGTCCGTTCAACAAACACGCTCAGTCGATCGGCTCGCCATTGAGTCCATGCCGTATCATGCGGATCTGTAGGCGGATCGGCGCCTGCGTGATCGGCGCGGTACAGGCTCACCGTCACAGGATCGTATCCGCCCGTGTTCGGCAACGCCGGCAACCGGTCGTCGCCCTGGACTCCGTCGACGTCGTAGTTGGCCACTACTTCTTTTAGCATCGCCAACAGGAAGTCTTGTACACGCGAGTCGAATGCATTCATCCATTGGAAGCCATTGCGGCTGACCAAATCCCCGTCGCCATCCAATGCAGCCCAGTCGGGCCGCTGCTGTAGAATGTGCCCTCCATCCGATTTGCGATACGAACACGAAAACCCAAATTCGAACCACGCAATGACCTGTATGTCTTGAGCATGCGCGGCGTCGATTAACTCTTTCAGCGGATCGCGTCCCTTGAGGCGAGGATCAATCAAGCAGCCGAATTCTTTCTGCATCACACGACTTGGATAAAGCGTCTCGCCGCGATTCCAAGTAACAACGAAGATGGTATTGATACCCGATCGCTTGCACCGTTCTACCGCAGCTTGAATTCCTTCAGGCGACATCATGGACTTGCTGCCAACACTCGCCAGCCAGACGCCCCGAACGGGCCGATTCACTTCGGCGATGACTGGCGATGCAATGGCGCAAGCCAATAACAGGGCGGCCGAAAATCGCAGCAGCGGCATGCGTACTGAATGACGCGTCCGAGACATCAAGCGAGTTCTAATCATCGGTTGCTTTCGGTCGAGATCGTCGTCGCGTCGGTTGTCCAGTCTATTGGCGTGTGGCGACGCACTCGCTCTTGCACCTCGTTGATATCGTTGAAGGCTTCGCGGCTCGTCTTTCCGCCCGCTGCCATGTAGTGCGCAATCACGCCCGCCGCCGTGCCCGACGACCATTCGATTGGTTGCAATCTCGTCGACGAATTCGCCAAGAAGGTTTGCGCCATCGTTTTGCCGGCTACTAGTAGATTGTCGTAGCGATCATTCGTGAGTGATCGATACGGGATGTAGAACGGTAAAGTTGGATGGTTTCGCGTGACACGTTCGGGGTACTGGCAATGAGCAAGTTGATGAATGTCTGCCGCGTAGGCTGCCAGAGCAACACGGTCCGCGAACCGGGTGCCTGTGTCCTGAGAGGACGGGCCGACTTGGTCGTCGAATGTGAGCAGAAAGCCATCGATCCCAATTGATCGCCGGGTGTCCCGCATGTAAGGCAGCTTTGATAGCCCGTGCCCTGTGCCGAGCACCTCGCCTTCGATAGTGAAAGCATCGGGATCAATGCCCGGCGGCGCTGCGTGGCGGAACCAATCGTGCCATGCGAACGCTTGCCGCTCCGCAGCCGCCATTACTTGCAGGTCGACGCCGCCTTGCCAGTCGCTCGTCTGCTTCGCCGCGTCTTGCTTAGACAGCAGCAAATAGCCGTCGGGGTAGTCGTTGCCCGTTTGGCCTGTCTCTGGATCGAACTCCCAATTCTGCAGTGACAAATCACCTGGCGCCGCCTCGCTTGCTGATGGCGAGTCGCCTGCCGCGTAGAGCCGCCGGTAGGTCCAAATTTTCTGCCACGCATCCGGCTTATCATGGTAGATGCCAAAACCCAAGTTGGGCGCCGAAGGATAGTCCGGATGGTCAGCAACAGGCCGCTGGTGGTATCGCTGCACAAAGCCAAACGTGACGGCTTGGCCGCAGCGATCGTTAGCCGCGAGTTCGCCGTCTACCCGCTCTACGCCTTGCAAGTAGGGCGCCCGAGACAAGACAAGCAGTTCGCCCCATTCGGTTGCGTCGATGAAGACCGGCGGACGTTCTCGGCCCGTGAACGTAAGTTGCCTCTTTGCATACCGCGGCGAAGGCGCCTGTGAGTACCAATCAGCCAGATCAAAGGACGGCAATCGGTCGTATCCGTTGTGTGTAACGTCGGCCTTCGGCGACCGCTGAATGGCCGTTAAGCTGACGATCTTCGGACCATTTGTTATCACCTGTTTGACGACCGTGTTGCGAAACACGGTCAACCGGTCGGCTAACTCTTGCTCTCGTGGCAACAAGTGATTGTCGAGCAGTTGCCGGGGCTGAAAGCAATATCGGCTGACCCAGCCCAAGCCTGGATTGCCGATCGACTGAAGTGCGTTGCGGAAGAAGGGCGTGATGTTCCGCGGATCGCGAGCCATCCCCCGCACGTCGATGAGCACTTCACGCCGGTTCGAGCCATCACCGCCGGGCCGCGTGATTTGGTGCCACGCCTCGTCAACAGCGGGAACGCCAGAAGCGGTCAGTTGCCCGCCAATCCAATCTGTCGGCTCGATCAGTGCGGTGCGAGCCCCTTCGTCCGCCGCGGAAAATGCGGCGGCAAGCGCCGCCGTCGATCCACCGGCGATCACCACGTCATAGTCGTCGTAGCGGACGACTTCCATCGACTCGGCTGCGTTCGCAACGCAGACAAAAGCCGCGATCGCGAGGACCACCGGCGGGGATGTCACACAACGTCCACCCCGCATGCCAAACCCTCGTACGCCGGCGCAAGACTCACAGCCTGCCGCTCTAGAAATCGAGAATCACTTCGCCATCGGATCGATTGGCGAGGTTCACGTAAACTTCGAAATTGACTTCGTAGTTGACTGTTTGAACCGATCCGTCAGCATACGCGGCGTTGAATCCGCCGGGATGGGCTGACCCCATCGACATACCTGCCTCAGCACACGTCCCTAAATTGCTGGGGTCGCAACTGTCAATTTCTACGTCAGCAAGCGTATCGGGGCGGGGGGGACATACGCTAGAACGCATCGTGTCGGGATCCCAACCGTCCGACCACCCTTGGTCGTCGTACCAAGAACTGGCATCGTAACGAGACGCATCGACTCGCTTTTCGCCCAGCATAATTGTTTTACTCGTGCCGTCGCTAATCTTACCGAAGGTCACTTTGCTGTCGTAGTTCAGGTCTTGGTAAAACCAGTTGCTGCCCGATTGCAAGGCACGGACGCTGCTTCTGGCAATGACGCCATCGAAGCCAATGTAATTCGCTAAAGTTGCACGCGGCTTAGGCGTCTCGTGATTCTCTGGCCACGCTCCTGTGGTGCCGCCAAAGAAGAATCCTCCACTACACCAGGTAGAGCTCTGCGCACCCCCTGTGGGAAACGCATTCGCGTCAAAATCGAGCCCTAAGCCAACCGCTTGGCTCCGTGATGGAATGGCGTGCATCGCCGCATAGTCGGTCACGTAGCCAATAGGGTCTCCGTTGGCTGCTATAGCTAGCGTCACCCCCCGCCGAGATGGACAATTGTAAGTCGGCACCGCCGTGTCTCTTAGCTGGGCAGTTGTCGTTATGCCGTGAACCGCGTCCTCTTCTAAGAAGGGAAGTATCTGGAAAGACCAGCCGAGCCCCTGGTCGGAGGGACCCATCGGATTACCCCCTTCGATGTAAGCTTCGATTCGCGGGTCGGGGCCGATTCCGCCAGTAGGGAATTGACCGAAAGTATCGGCGTGGTTCAGGCAACCGAGCGCCATCTGCTTGAGCTGGTTTTTGCACTGCGTTCGCTGGGCGGCCTCACGTGCCGACTGCACGGCCGGTAGCAGGAGAGCAATCAAAATACCGATGATGGCAATAACGACCAGCAACTCAACAAGAGTAAAGCCGCGTTTCGCGCAGCGAACGGATCGATCTGTTTCGCGGGGATGATGCATTCGGATCCTCAAGACACGCTCAATTAGAGCGGGTTTCCTAAGCGGGCCGGTGCGACCCGCGACGTTGTCATTTGCCTGTTCTGTCCTGGCGTCGCGGCCCCGATTATCGGCTGCGACGCCCCACCGCGAACAAACTCAGCAGCCCAACCAAAGCGGCCGAGGTTGGCTCGGGTACCGTGGTAATGGCGCCAAGCGCGAAATTGCCGAAGTTCGTCTTCCAAACCGTATAGTCGGCGACTGTCACCGCGCCGGGCGTAGTATCGTTCGGCAACGTCAACGTCTCATTCAAGTTGTCTCTCCAGACCGTGTAGTCCGCGACATCTACCGTGCCATCGTTGTTGTAGTCGCCATCGACACCCGACTCTGGCTCTTGCTCGCCGAAAATGTAAATCACGCCGTTGCTAAGATCCGAGATAAACAACGCTTCGTTAATCGGGTCAAAGCTAAAATCGTAAACACCAGAAGTGGAGTCAGGCGTCGTGAAGGGGCTAAAGCCATCGGCGGCGAGGAAATTGATCGCGACAGGCACACCGGCGTCGTTTAGCGAAAACGGATCGACACCGTCGAAACCCGCGTTAGCGTCGAGTGCGACAACCTGATCAGCAAAAACATCAGAGCCAGTCGTGCGGAGATTGGTGATCACCAAGTCTTCGGTCCCCGTGAACGACGCAGGCAAGAACTCAATGTTGATCGCGGACTGGAAGTTATCCTGCACAATCCCACCGTTGCCAGCGATGCCCGACAAACCGGCAGTGGCGCCTAGCGACTCAAACGTTGTGAAGTCGTCATCGCCCGTCTGGCCGGGGTCGAGGTTGCGCGTACCACCGGCGATACCATTCGTCGCACGGATGTAGATGTCGCCATTAGGAGCAAATGTGATGTCACGAAAACCGGTGCCGGCTGCGGAGGTAAAGAAGCCTGATGGCGAGTCCGTAATATTTGCGCCGGTCACAGGATCGAGAACGACCGGCAGCCCCGATCCGAAAGCCGTCACAAAGATATTGCCCGTCAGTGGATCGATCGCGGCCCCATCGAAGCGATTACCGGCGCCCATGATCGGCGCATTGAGTGCAGCCGAGTCCGTGGCAAAATTAAGCGAACCCGTCGCAACGCCAAATGCTTGGATCACATCGGCGTCCGCGCCGCCATTATTTGTTGCCGCTACGAGCGTTGTGCCATCCGTGCTGAGATTAACAAAGCCGTTGGTCGACCCGGCGGCGGGACCTCCAGGACCGAGGGTTCCTCCGTTGATTGGGGTGCCGAGCGGATCGCCCAACGGCTTTGTTAATCTCAGCACGGATGGCACAACGCTCGTAGCGGCAACAAATAATGGCGGCGCGGACGCCGATGTG
>JBCDCL010000023.1:0-13245 GCA_039182175.1 Planctomycetota bacterium | reverse complement strand
GACTCGGCTGCCGCCGTATCTGTTTGGCCGGATCAATAAGATGATCTACGACAAGCGGGTGGCCGGAGATGACGTAATCGAGCTGGGGATGGGCAACCCAAGCGATCCGCCGCAGCAGATGGTGATCGACAAACTCGCCGAAGCTGCCAATGACGAACGCAATCACCGCTACAGCAAGTCGAACGGCATCGCGAACCTTCGGCGAGAAGTTGGCGCCAAGTACTTCAAAAAGTACGGTGTCCGACTCGATCCCGACAGCGAAGTGATCACCTGCCTCGGTTCGAAAGAGGGCTTCAGCCACCTTTGCTTGGCGTTGATGGGCCCTGGCGACACGGCCATCGTTCCGGCGCCCTACTTCCCGGTGCACGTCTACGCCGTTGCGCTCGCAAGTGGCAACGTGATCTCGCTCGACGTCGGCAATAGCGACAAGTTCCTGTCGGACATCGCCTACACCTGCGAGACGCTCTATCCCAAGCCCAAGCTGCTGATCCTTTGCTACCCGCACAATCCGTCAGCGGTAGTTGTCGAGCAAGCTTTCTACGACGAGGTGGTGAAGCTCGCCAAGAAATACAACCTGATGGTGATCAGCGACTTTGCCTACGCGGATGTCGCGTTTGACGACTACAAGCCGCCAAGCTTCTTGGCGTCGCCAGGCGCCAGGGACGTGGGCGTTGAATTCACCACGATGAGCAAGGGCTACAACATGGCTGGCTGGCGAGTCGGCTTTTGCTGTGGCAATCGTGAAATGATCAACGCCTTGGCGACGATCAAAGGCTACTACGATTACGGCATGTTCCAGGCGATCCAGATCGCTGCGATCGTTGCCCTTCGAGAGACCGATGCCGCCGTCGAGGAGCAAAGCCGGATCTACCAAGGCCGGCGTGACGCCCTGTGCGACGGCCTGGTGCGGCTCGGCTGGGAGGATGCTCGGCCGAAGGCAGGCATGTTTGTCTGGCAGCCGATACCCGAGCCGTGGCGTAGCCGGATGAGCACCATGGACTTCGCCATGATGCTGCTAGAAAAAGGGAACGTGGCCGCGAGCCCCGGCAGTGGTTTTGGTCCTGCCGGTGAGGGCTTTTTGAGGATGAGCCTCGTCGAGAACGAAGAACGTCTCCGCCAAGCCGTCCGGCAAATCAAAGCCTGTCTGAAGGAAGCCGAAGCCGATTGGCAAACGAAGGCCCCGCAGCCTGTCGTCGAACAGACAGCGGGCTAGACGCAGTCGCCGGTGAGCCAGTGGCTAAACGGCGCCGGCCACCTCTGGATTGTCGCTCATCGTGGGCGACGGCTCCGAATAGTCATCGGTGTCGCTCCCGTCCGTTGTCTCGGTAGTGTCCGCTTCGCTCGATTCGGGCTCGTTGGATTCAAAATCATTCACATCTTCTGAGCTGTAGTGACTATCGTCGGTGCTTGCAGCGTCTTTCATCGGCAAGTCCGTCATTACTTCCGTCTCTGTTTCGACTGTCTCGCCAATAGTTGGGGTTGCGGTCTCAGCTCCATCGGCAGCGTTGAGATCTGCCTGCTCACTGGAGTCCGATCCCGCTGACGCTTGCTCGATGATCGCTTCGTTGGCTTGCATCTCTTCTTCGATCATCGATGCGAGCATTGCGGTTTCCTTCTCGCCAGACTCGCCCTCGGATGGTGAGTCCTGCATTGCTTGCTCGACCATCCCCATCGCCTTCAATTCCTCGCCTTGCAGTTGGTAAAGAGCGGCGAGCATGAACTCGGCATCTGCGTTTGGGCCAGCTTCCGCCAGCGATTGCTCGTAAGCCTCGGTAATCGCCTGAATCTGCGGACGGAGCTTACCCGACAGCATGATTTGCGAAACGGCGTCGGCATCGGCCAGGAAAGCCCGTCGCAGTGCCCAGACACCGCGGTCTAGGTTGCCTCGGGCTGCCGAAGCCAGGGCGTACCCAACTTTGGGCACGGCGGCGGTCGTGTCTTGTTCGATGCGGCCTGCGAACCACCGGGCGGCGGCAGCGGCATCGCCATCGGCAAGCAAGTCCCAGCCACGACCCGTGGTCATGGGCAGCGCCCCCATCTCACTCTCGACGAGCGCCACCAGGTTCGCCGTGCTGGTCTTCTTGGCGTCCTCGTCGTCGATCTCAGCGATGGCCATCTCTGCCATCTCGGGCTCGCCCTGCATCTGGTAGAGGGCGACCATCATGAATGTGTTGTCCGCGTCCAGGCCGTTCTCGTCGGCGTCGTCCTCGTAGGCCCGCGTCACTCGCTCGACAACGCCTCGCATCAAATCTTCGAGCATCATGTTCGCCACATTCTCGGGGTCGACGGCAAACGCTCGTCGCATCGCCCAGGCGCCTTTCTCCAACTTGCCGTAGTCCGCCACGGCGAGTGCAAACCCAATTTTTGGGATACCGGCTTTGGGATTGTCGGCGATCTCTTGCTGGAAGACCTTCTTCGCTTCGTGCGGCTTGCCCTCTTCGAGCAACTTCCAACCTCTGCCCGTGGTAACACGGCGATCGTCTGCCACAGACTCCGGCAGGACGTACTGGTTGGTGACAAAGACAGGTCGCTGCACCGTCACGACCTGAGGTTGCCGTGCAGCGAAACTGGTAGCGAACCCCGGCTGGTGAAACCCGGGAGCGAAGCCGCGGTGGAAGCCTCCGTGGCGAAAACCACTGTGGGGGAAGCCACCAAAGTGGGGCTTGCGGACGGCAAAGGTATTGAAGTGATTTCCGCCGAAGCCGCCAAAGCGATTGAAACCGCCAAAGCCGCGGCGAGCGAAAACCCGGTTCCCGCCAAATCGGTTGAAGCCGAACCGGTTGAAACCAAACCCGCGGCGGAAAGCTAGCGAGTTGAACCGCGATCGGCCGAAGCCCCGGAAACCGCGAAAGCCAGAACGGGCGAATCCGCGATTGAAGCCCCGGTTAAATCCTCGGAAGCCCCGATTGAACCCCCTAACTCCGCGGCCAAAACTACGACCAAACCCGCCGCGGAAGCCTCCGCGAAAACCAAACCGCTGAGCGTCGGCTTGCTCTACCGCGGGGCCGAAGGCAGTGGCGAGCACCACGGCGGTGACCATGCCAACAATCAGTTTACGCAGGCGGGGAGTTTTCATAGCAATCTCAGGTGACGGCGGGAAATCGGTCGAGGGCGTTGCAAATCGCTGCAGTCAGAGACCGCTTGCACCTTTAGTCCGACGCCCCTGCAAACCGTCGTCTTACTGGCGATGCCAGCAAAATTGAGAAAAGTCGCGAAAACGCGAGCATTAACGAATCGCAGATACCGTCAGAGCGAACCGAGACAGCCAGTTCCAAGGGCGGCGGGCTTCGCTAGACAACCTGGGCAAGCCGTGGCATAACGATGGCTGCGGCGAGTCTTTCTTGGGGCACGTTCGGGGCGCCTGACTCGCCGGTAGCTCAGAATCTGTGTGGTGCGGCTAGGAGCCGACACACGGGGCGCTCGCCGATTCTTCAATCCTGCGGAATTGGAGATACGTGATGTTTGCCTTTTCTCGTGACCTGCTGCGCGCTTGCCGAACTAGTTGCGTAGCACGGACTCTCGCAATCGCCTTCGTCGCCAGCGGCGCCCAAGCCCACGTTACGCTCGACGCTCCCAATGGCGGCGAGACACTAATCGGCGGATCGATCTTTCCGGTCGAATGGCATCCCGACCCCGCCCACGATACCGAGCGCTGGGCCTTGTGGTATTCCACCGAGAGTGCCAGCGGACCGTGGAATGTGATCGATTTGGATATCGAACTGGGCGATCCCTCAACCGGTTCGATTCACCTCTACGATTGGACCGTCCCCGACATGGACGACAGCGACGTATGGGTCCGCGTGATGCAAGACAATGTAGGAGAAGACTACTTCGACGTCAGCGACGCCAGCTTCCAGATTACGGCTGCGGCGCCAACGGGCGACTTCAACGGCGACGGCATGGTCGACGCCGTGGACTACACCCTGTGGCGTGATGGGTTGGGAACCACGTACGACGTCTCGGATTACCTTGCTTGGCGAGACAACTTTGGCTCATCGATTCCTGGCGCCGTCGCAGAAATTGCTCCTACGCCTGAACCGACGAACCTGCTTGCCTTGAGCTGGGTCTTCGTAGGCTTAGCGATGGCCATGCGTCGCAGAAAAGGCTGGTCTAATTGCGTTCGTTGAATCGGGAACGCCCCAGAAATAGCCGAAGGGCTCCCGCTCGCCGGGGCGGGAGCCCTTCGAAAAACTGGCTGACCGTTCAATCCAGACGCCCTCGGCCCCGCAGGGCACGCGGCGGCTTGATCGTTCGGAGACCCACAGCCACAATTTGCTATCGACGCCGCATCTGCAAAACTTCACACCAGCCGCGACGCGACCTGACATTTCCCGCAAAGAGGCAGTAACGAGTGACTCAATCCGCACAATCCGCCCCCGCCAAACTCGCACTCGAAGATGGCGCCGTTTACACCGGCGTATCGATTGGAGCCGAGGGCGAAGTCGATGGGGAAGTCTGTTTCAATACGTCGATGACCGGCTATCAGGAGATCCTGACCGACCCCAGCTACTGCGGCCAAATCGTCACGATGACTTATCCGCAGATCGGCAACTACGGCGTCAATGCAGAGGATGTCGAATCGCAGCGGCCGCATCTTTCGGGATTTGTCGTGCGGGAACATAGCCGAACGCAAAGCAACTTCCGCAGCGAGCGGAGCTTGAGCGAGTACCTACGGGCCAACAACATCGTAGCAATTGAGTCGATCGACACGCGGGCTCTCGTGCGGCGAATTCGCTCCACTGGCGCCATGCGAGGCGTCTTGTCGACCGTCGATCTTGACGACGCAAGCTTGGTAGCCAAAGCCAAAGCGAGTCCGGGCCTGGTAGGACGCGATTTGGTTCAAGAGGTGACGCCCGCCGAGTCGCAAACCTGGAACGAACCACTAAGCCGATGGACGCGGCTCGATGGCGTGCAGCAAGCCAGCGGCGATAGCAACGCGGGGCATGTCGTGGCGCTCGATTTCGGCATGAAGTGGAACATCCCACGCCATCTGGTTGGCATGGGGTGCCGCGTCACCGTTGTGCCGGGCACATCAACGGCCGAGGACATTTTGGCTCTGCAGCCCGACGGCGTCTTTCTCTCCAATGGTCCTGGGGATCCAGAGCCGGTCGACTACGCAATCGGTACCGTTCGCGATCTGCTGGGCAAAAAGCCGATCTTCGGGATCTGCCTGGGGCATCAGCTTCTGTCCCTCGCTTGTGGGGCGAAGACGTTCAAGATGAAGTTCGGCCATCGCGGCGCCAATCAGCCCGTGCAAGATTTACGAACCGGCAAGGTAGAGGTCACCAGCCAGAACCACGGGTTTGCCGTTGATCAAGAGACGCTTCCTTCCGATCTCGAGGTGACGCACATCAGTCTCAACGATCAGACGATTGAAGGCGTCAGCCACAAAGGTTTGGCGGACACCGCGGCGCCGGCATTCAGTGTGCAGTACCACCCCGAAGCCTCGGCCGGCCCGCACGATAGCCACTACCTCTTCGAGGCGTTTGCAGAAGCGATGCAAAAGCCGGCAAACGCGGAAGCGTAATAAAAACTGACTTGAAAAATGGCAGAATTCCTTGCCCGGCGGAATTCTGTGAGCTAGTTTTTCGATGGCGGACAGCAGCTGCCGCGCACTGGTGCGGCTGCTTGTTCGCCTCTTATCTGATTCTTGTCAAACCCATTCTTTTCAAACCCAGCGTCGCGATATGCATCGCGACACGTCCGCTGGTTCGCGTTGCACCTTGCTGCGCTGCGATGAACCACTCGCTGCTCGCCGGCTGCCAGTCTAGCTACCCATGGTCGACCTCGATCTTCAACCTGCGTTGACTCCACTGCACGACTGCGTTCGTGCCTGGGGTACTGAGCAAGACCGGCTGGGGAGCGAATTAGACGAATCGCTCTCCGCGCTCGAAGCCTTTCAGCGGCAGCTCGAATCTTGGCAAACGCAGTTGGCCAGTGAGCGGGACACTCTCGAGAGTGAGCAGGCCGACTGGGCAGCCGAGCAACGCAGCAGCCAGGAGTTAACGGCGGAAGCGGAAGAGCTGCAGCAACAAATCGATCGTTTGCAGACGGAAGCAACCCAGCGCGAGGCCGAGCAAGGGACCGCCACGTCGGAGATTGCCGAACTTCGTGCCACGCTCGTCGCATCCGAGCAGCGCGAGCAGGAGTTATCCACTCAGCTAGATAAGCAACGCCAAGCGTTTGCTGACCAGCAAGCGCGCTGGGACGAAGACTTCCGGCGGATGCGAGAGTTACTCGACCAACAAGCTGCCGAAGGGCTAGCCGAAGTCTCACTGGCGGAGCCTCAGGAAAGTGGCGCAGCTAGCGCGGCAGTCGATCCGGTGATCGAAGATCCGGTACTCGATTCGGTCCTCGCCCAATTCGGCAAACTACGCCAGCAGCAAGCTGGCCGAAGGGCAGGCGCTACCTAAATGTGATTTCAAACGAGCAGTAGTCAGGCGGGCAAGGGGCAGCCCATCACTCGACACGTCACGAGGCTGATGGAATGAATGCAACTGTGTCACCCAGTTCGTGGGCGTGGCGCCCCGATGAAGGCTACTTCGATGCGTCGGTGGTGGTCGTCGCCACGAGTTGCCTGGTCGCCATGGCCGGGGCGGCGGGTAACGAACCGCTGTTTATCGGCGCCGGTGCAGCCGGGCTATGTGTCGCACTCCGGCAGTGGGAGCTGTTCTACAGTCCGCGTCGCACCTCGCGGCTAAAAGATCTGGCCAGCCGCCTGCTTCGCAATTGCGGCCCGTACGACATCAGCGGCGGCGTTGAACCTCGCACTGTGGCCGACGAAAACGGCTCTCGCCAGGCGCCTTCGTCCGGTCCGTCCCCCGATGGACCCGACGACTCTGATCGGCAACACGCCGCCGAATCGCTCGCTAACCCGCCTGCTTCGACGGCTAGCCTGCTCGCCGAGATGCTGCAGAACAATCGGTATGCGCTGCTGCTCCGCCCCGAGACCGCCGATCATCTCTCGCGTGATGAGTACTTGAAGGCGCTCCACACGCTGGATGATCGCATGGCGATCACGCCCGAAGGGGATGTGCTTGTCGGCATGGCGGCTGAGCGGGCCACCTTGGGGGACGCTACGGCTGTCTTTTCCGCTAGCACGGATGCGAACGAAGGCATTGCCCACGTTGGTGCGTGCTACTTCGATCGCTACGCGGTCACCAACGCCGATTATCAATTCTTCGTCGACGCCGGCGGCTACGAACAGCTCGAGTTTTGGCCAGAAGAAGCGTTGCCGGCGCTCTTCGACTTTGTTGACACAACTGGCTGCTCCGCCCCCCGGTATTGGAGCGATGGACGGTTTGCGTACGGCGAAGATCGGTTGCCGGTAGTCGGCGTGAGTTGGTACGAGGCAGTCGCCTATGCACGCTGGGTCGGCAAGCGGCTGCCTACCGACGCCGAGTGGACCAAAGCATGTGCGTGGCCGATCGCGTCGGCGCCGGGTCGCATCGCCCAAAGGCGTTACCCATGGGGCGAGTCGTTTGACGCCCGCCGTGCCAACCTCTGGTGCACTGGTCACGGCCGACCGCTGGACGTTGACGCTCATGCAGAAGGCGCCACGGTCGGAGGATTGCACCAGATGGTCGGCAACGTTTGGGAGTGGACTGCCGACACGCTCGATGCAGCGACCTCGGCGAAAGTCCGCTTTCCGAGTGCACTACGAAGCATCCGTGGCGGCGCCTACAACACGTATTTCGAGAATCAAGCCACGTGCCATTTCCAAAGTGGCGAACATCCTCTCGCCCGGCGAGCAAATATTGGCGTTCGCTTGGCAATCGATATGGCGGGCCTTGCGTCGCCCAGCGATTGAACAAGCGCACTGCTTCCGACTTAGCTGCCGCCGACGCAGACTTCCAATCAGTTACGCCCCGCCCCCGAATCGGTTTCTCTTCACTATGTCTCAACTGATCAACGTTCCGCTTGAGTCGTACCTACTAGCCCAGAAATCGGCGCCGATCGATTGCCTGATCTGCGGGCGAGAGAATTGCTCGTCTGCAGAGCGGTGCACTCGTTGCTCGGCGCCGATCGCCCTGTCGCGACTAGCCGGCGAGGGTCGGCGGGCGCCTCGGCTGATCTCGGTGGTTGGCGCCAGCGGCGTCGGCAAAACGGTCTTTCTTGGCACGATGATGGATATGCTCGTTCGCCGCGTCGGTGGTCTGCGGGCTGCGGTCCGCGGTCCGCACTCGATCGGCTTGCAGCAGCAAACGACTACGGCGCTCGCCTCTGGTGGATACCCCGACCCAACGCACACGGAGGCCGAGCACTGGAACTGGGTCCACTGCCAGATTGAATGCAGCCGCCGGGGTCGACCCACTGAGATTGTCTTCGCCGACGCGGCTGGCGAGGCGTGGGCTGCCGAGGCCGACCATCCGGGCGCCTACGCTGCCCTGTCGGCATTGCTGGCGAAATCGGCGGGACTGATCGTCGTCGCCGATGCCCAGCGGCTGCACGCGGGCGACCACAGCGATGACTTCGTCGTCCACAAACTGCTCTCGCAGTTGGAGGAGAAGCCTGGCCGATGGACAACCAGGACGAATGCCCTTGCGAAGCGGCCGCTTGCGCTCGTGTTCACCAAAGCCGACGTTTGCCAATCCTGTCTCGATCGCCCTCGCGAGTTTGCCGAAGCCCATGCGGCCTCGCTGCTCAACGACTGCGAAGCCCGCTTCGCAAACATACGGGTGTTCGGCGCTTCGGTGGCTGGTTGTTCGGCAATCCGCGAGCTGAACGGCCGGCGACGCAACGTACCGCTACGCATCGAGCCGCAGGGCGTTGTCGAACCCTTCGGCTGGCTTCTCTCGCAAATAGCGTAGCAGTCAATCCGTGTTGCCAGAGTGCCCGTTTGCTACGAACCTTTTGCCCACGTTTCGGGTCCGTAGAGCGTTCACCAATCGTTTCCCGGCAGCAGAGGTCCCCAAACCTGCAAATTGTTCGATGTTCGCTAGTCACGCCCATCAATTTCACCCCGCCGATCCAAGCCCCCGCCCCGTTCCGGCCGGGTTTTTTGTTGGCGTTGAGTTCGCGGATGGAGAATTGATTGACCGCTCTGATCTAGAGCGACTAGAGGAACTGGACGACGTGATCTTCAGCGCGCTCGAAGGCGATGCCGAGGCGCTCGATCGCTCGGCGGTGCTGTGGAGACGGCTGCGTCACGAGGCGCCGCCAGCGCTCGTCGAGGAATCTCGCGAACAGTATGTCCGGCAAGCCAAGGCGATCTGCCACGAATATCGTGAAGCGCCTCGGCGGACACTTGCCAGAGCGTTCGCTGCGATTGAGATCTTGGGCCTGCTCGCCGAATAGGCAATCGGCAGAAGCCGCGGCACTCGCCGGGTCTAGAACTCGGCGCTACCCGGCGTGCGTGGGAAGGGAATCACGTCCCGGATGTTGGCCATACCGGTGACGAATTGCACCATCCGCTCTAATCCTAGCCCAAAGCCCGAGTGCGGCACGCTGCCGTAGCGTCGCAGGTCGAGGTACCACCAATAGTCGTCGGCGTTCAAGCCCTGGGCCGCCATGCGTGATTGGAGCACGTCAAGTCGCTCTTCACGTTGACTACCGCCGATGATCTCGCCAACGCCGGGCACTAGCACATCCATCGCACGCACAGTCGTTCGCTCCGGCGACGGGGCGTCGTCATTCACTCGCATGTAGAACGGTTTGATCGATGCCGGATAGTCGAACAAGATCACCGGCGAGCCGAAGTGTTGCTCAGTCAGATAGCGTTCGTGTTCTGCTTGGAGGTCGGCGCCCCAAGCGATGGGGAAGTCGAACTTTTGACCACTCGCCGTTAAGATCTCAATCGCTTCGGTGTATGGCAAGCGTTGGAACTCGCCGGCGGTGATCTTCTTGAGCCGAGCGAAAACCGTGTCGTCGATCCGCTCTTGGAAGAGCTGCATATCTTCGCCGCAGTCGGCCAGAACGTCGGTAACGATGCGCTTTAGAAACCGCTCCGCGAGGTTCATGTTGTCTGGTAGTTCGTAGAACGCCGCTTCGGGCTCCACCATCCAGAACTCTGCCAAGTGCCGAGACGTGTTGGAATTTTCGGCGCGGAATGTCGGCCCGAACGTGTAGATTTTGCCGAGAGCCGACGCGTAAATCTCTCCTTCCAACTGTCCCGACACGGTCAAGAAGGTAGGGCGATCGAAAAAGTCCTTGGTGTAGTCGACCTGCCCTGCGTCGGTACGCGGTGGGTTTGCGGGGTCGAGCGACGTGACACGGAACATCTCGCCGGCGCCTTCGCAATCACTGGCGGTGATGATGGGCGTTTGCGTGTAGAGGAAGCCGTCTTCTTGGAAGAAGTCGTGGATCGACCGGCAGATGCGGTTGCGAACCCGCATCACGGCGCCGATTGCGTTGGTCCGCGGCCGTAGATGGGCCCACTCGCGAAGCTTTTCGAGCGAGTGGCGTTTCTTCTGGAGCGGGTAGCTCACAGGGTCGGCCCAGCCGTGGACTGTTAGCTCTGCGGCGTGGAGCTCGGTAGCTTGACCTTTGCCGCCCGACGCTTTGATCTCACCTGTAACGGTGATGCTGCAGCCGGCTGAGAGCCGCTTGATTTCGTCGGCGTAGTTTGGCAGGTCGCCATCGGCGATGACCTGGATATTCGCCAGGCAACTGCCGTCGTTTAACTCCAAGAAGCTGAACCCCCCTTTGGAGTCCCGCCGAGTGCGAATCCACCCTTGCAGCTTGGCCTGCGTGCCGATTGCCGATTCTTGCCGGGCCTGCTTAACCGAGAGCTTCTCCATTAGGTTCCGTCCATCGGATTCGATACTCGGCGCCAGTAACGGTTAGTGCTGCCGGTAAAAACTACAGGCCCTTCTCCGCTAGCCAGCGCTCGGCGTCGAGCGCCGCCATGCAGCCAGTGCCGGCCGCGGTGACCGCTTGGCGATAGTAATCGTCAGCCACATCGCCGGCGGCGAAGACCCCTTCCACGCTAGTGTTGGTGCGGAAGGGCACCGTCCACTTGAGATACTTCTTGTCGGTCATCTCAAGCTTGCCTTCGAGGAAGCGTGTATTGGGCGTATGGCCGATGGCCAGGAACATGCCAGTGGCTTCTAGCTCGCGAGTCGAATCGTCGGTGGTCGACTTGAGTCGAACACCCGTCAGTCCGTCTCCGTCGTTGCCCAGCACTTCCTCGACTTCGGAGTTCCACTGAATTTCGATCTTGTCGTTGTTCTTCGCCCGGTCGGCCATGATCCGCGACGCTCGCAACTCGTCACGGCGATGGATCATATAAACTACGCTGGCAAACTTGCTCAAATAGTCGGCTTCTTCGACGGCCGAGTCACCGCCACCGACGACGACAAGCGGTTTGTTGCGAAATCGGGGCAAAGCGCCGTCGCACACGGCACAAGCGCTGACGCCGCGATTTTTAAAGCGTTCTTCCGATGCAATGCCCAAGTAATTCGCTCGGGCGCCGGTGGCGATGATGACCGCCTGAGCCTCGACTTCTTCGCCTTGACTACTCTTGAGCTTGAAGGGCCGCTCGGAAAAATCGACCTCGACGATATCGTCCGTAACGATCCGCGTGCCCATGTTCTTGGCTTGCTTCCGCATCAGATGCATCAACTCAGGGCCGCTGCAGCCTTCCTTGTTATGCTGGTCAGCAAGCCAAGCATCCTCGGGATCGAGGGCCGTCTTGAGATACTGGGTCAAGTCGCCTGCCGGCCAACCTGGGAAGTTTTCGACCTCGGTCGTCAGCGCCAACTGTCCCAGCGGAAGCGTTCCGTCCTGCCGATTCTCTTCCGTCACGGCGCCTTCAAACACCAGCGGATTGAGGTTCGCACGGGCAGTGTAGGTGGCGGCGCTCCAACCAGCGGGACCGCTGCCGACAATAACGACGTGTTCGGGCACTTCTAGCTCTCTTCGCTGCGGTGGGAAAATCGATTGGGCGGGGCAGAACGGACGTCATTGCCCCGGCGGGAACGCAATTATAGGACTCTGCCCAGCAAACGTAAACGGACAGCTATTCAACCTTGGTTCGCTCTGACTGACCACCTGCCAGCCTCTGTTCGGCTAGGCTAGACTGGAGGTTCTCCGCTGCTCGTCTGAGGGTTTCACCACACATGCTCACCGTTGTCGTTGCCGCCGGCTCGTTCGCGGCGTTGCTGATCGCTTACCACACCTACGGGCGATGGATCGGCCGGCGTGTTTTCGGGCTGGCCGACAGCACGCCGGTGCCGAGCGAGCAGCTGCGTGATGACATCGACTACGTGCCGACGAAGAAAAGCGTCATCTTCGGGCACCACTTCACCAGCATCGCCGGCACGGGGCCGATTGTGGGACCGGCAATCGCCGTCTTCTGGGGCTGGTTGCCGGCGATACTGTGGGTCGTCTTGGGTTCGATCTTCATCGGCGCTGTGCATGACTTCGGCGCCTTGGTGGTAAGCCTTCGAAATCGAGGTCAAACCGTAGGCGAGGTCGCTGGCCGGTTGATTTCACCACGTGCGAAGGTGCTGTTCCTGTTGGTGCTCTTCTTCGCCTTGACGGTGGTGATTGCGATCTTCGGTTTGGTGATCGCCAATATCTTTGCCCTGTACCCGTCGTCAGTGCTGAGCGTATGGGTGGCAATGCCGCTTGCGGTTGGGATTGGCGTGCTGGTCTATCGGCGAAATGTGAATCTCCTGGGGCTATCGCTTGCTGCACTCGCGATTCTTTACGGCGCGGTCTGGCTTGGCGCCAACGGTCGGGAGTTCACGATTCAACCCGTGGCGGGGCTTGGACAGTGGGGATCGCCCATCGTCGTGTGGACCGCCATTTTGCTGATCTACTGTTTTATCGCGTCCGTCTTGCCGGTCTGGATGCTGCTGCAGCCACGTGACTACATCAACAGCCACCAACTGCTGGTGGCAATGGCGTTGCTAGTCGGCGGCTTGTTCTATGCCGGGTTCGCGGGACAAACGGACCTAGCCAACACGGCGCCCGCCATCGCTCAAGACATCCCGGTCGATGCTCCCGCGATTTTGCCGTTCCTGTTCATCACCATCGCTTGCGGAGCGTGCAGCGGCTTCCACTGTTTGGTCGCCAGTGGCACCACAAGCAAGCAGATCGCTTGCGAGACGGACGCTCGCTTTGTCGGCTACGGCAGTATGCTGCTGGAAGCAGCGCTGGCGGTCGTCGTCGTTTTGGCGTGCAGCGCCGGACTGGGCATGGGCGTCACCAGCCCGAGTGGCGAGCAACTGACGGGCGCCGAGGCGTGGAAAATAAAATACCAAGCCCAAATCACGACCGTTACCGCAGAGGACGGCACCG
>JBCDCL010000022.1:0-13341 GCA_039182175.1 Planctomycetota bacterium | reverse complement strand
CGCCTGGCTCATGATCCATTGAATCTTGAGCTTGCCAGCCTGCGTCAACTGCGTGGAGTCTTCGTTGAAATGATGGCTGCCGAGCAGATTCTGTCGTCGCCAACCATTGCGGACCATGGCCTGGAATGGCGCGTGGGCGTAGGTCCGGTCTGGGCAGACGTAGGGCGATGGCCACTGCACATTCTTTTGACGCCCCCGCTGACAGTGGTCGACAAATGCGTCGATCCAAAACGCTTGCCCAACGGAAGCCAAGCTGCCTAGCAGCAGCACGCCCACAATTCCTTTGCCAACCATCCGCATCGGTCGTTCCTTCAGGCGGGTTTTGCCCTCGAAGCTGGCAGCGTGCCAGAACTTCTCGCTCGATCGATATCGTCGCGGAACAAGCGACCGCTACGGAACTTCTGGTCGAACCGTCGCAGGCGCCCAAAGCCACCTATCTTCACAGGCGTACTAGCGAGCGCAGCTGGCGACAGCGGTGCTAGCGGACGTGTCAGACGCCAGAATCAGCTGCCGTTCATGGCGGGGAACATTTCGTTGATCATCGTGATCGCTGCTGGGCCGACCAGCACCACAAAGATCGCCGGGAAGATGAAGATAACCAGCGGGAAGATCAGCTTCACCGCAGTCTTCGCCGCCTTCTCTTCAGCCATCTGGCTTCGGCGAGTACGCATCGAGTCGCTCTGCACCCGTAGCGCCTGGGCGATGCTCGAGCCGAACTTGTCGGCTTGGATGAGAATAGCGGCCAACGCTTTGAGGTCGTCAACCCCGGTCCGCATACCAAGTTCATGCAAGACCGAATTTCTCGGGCTACCCATCTGCAGATGGAGGTTGCACAGGGCAAACTCCTCGGCCAGGACAGGATAGCTCTTCTTCATTTCTTCACTGACCTTGCGCATAGCTTGGTCGAGACCCAAACCAGCTTCGACGCAGACGACCATCAGGTCGAGCGCGTCAGGCAGGCCGAAGAAGATATTGTCTTGCCGCGACTTTTTGCAAAACCAAACAACGACGTCGGGCAGATAAAAGAGCACGCCCGCCACGGCGACCGTGACCATGCCGGTCTGTTGATCGAAGCCACGCACCATGGCCATTGAGCCGCCAGCAGCGAAGAAGCCAATGACGAGCAAAATGAACTTCAATCCGAGGAAGACGCTCTGCGCACTCTCGCCGCGGAAGCCTGCGTGGTGCAAGCGTTCCTTGAGCTTGCCCATCTCCTGTTCGGTCTTCGGCTGCAGCGGAGCAGCAAGTGCGGGCGACGCCTGTTGCAGGAGCTTCGTGACTTTGCCCTTACTGTCCCCTTTGCGAGTGCGTGGTTCTCGCAACTCGTCGAGCCGCTCGTGCGTACGTGACTTGTCGCCGCCCGAAATCCATTCCAAAGCAGCCCACATCAATGCTGCCACGCAGCCGAAGATGGCGAGTTTGGTCGCAAGCGCTGAGCTAATGAAGGCGAGTAACATCATGGCTTCGGCTTTCACTGCCAGAGGCTGGCGTGGCGCCCTCGGCAGGGGTGGTTGGTTTTGGTTGAGCTTTGTGCTTGAACGAGTGTTTGCTTTGTGAATCAGACGCGGATGTTAATAATCTTGCGAATAGCGATGGCGCCCAATAGCTGCATCACCAGACCGCCGACGAGCATCTTCTTGCCTAAATCGTCGGTGAATAGCAGCATCAGGTAGTCCGGATTCATCCGGTAGACGGTGACAAAGAGGGCCGGCGGCAACGCTAGCAGCACGACGCCGCTGATCCGTCCTTCGCCCGTCAACGCCTGGATCTGTCCCCAAATCTTGAAACGCTCGCGGATCAGTCGGCCGATCTTGTCGAGGATCTCCGCTAAGTCGCCACCCGTTTGCCGCTGCAAAATCACGGCCGTGGCAAAGAACTTGAGGTCGAGGTTCGGCACTCGCTCCGTCAAGTTTTCAAGCGCCTCCTCCATGGGCATACCGAGGTTCTGTTCCTCGAACGTCCGTCCGAACTCTTTCGAGATCGGATCGGACATCTCTTCGGAGACAAGATTGAATCCAGCCGCGAGGCTGTGGCCAGCACGCAAGGCGCGAGCCACCAGCTCCAAGGCTTCTGGCAATTGGGCGCCGAACTTCTTGAGCCGGCTCTTGCGTTTAATCGATAACCAAGCGAACGGCATAAACACGAACGCCGCACAAGCGAATGGAGCAAACTTCACCGGCAGGCCGATAAAGGTCGGCACAACAAATCCGATGAACGCGGCGCCAACACAAATCAGCAGAAACTGGCTTACCGTCAGCGAGACATCCGCCTGGACGAACATCAACTTAAGGTTCAGGTGCTTCGCAATGATCTGCTCGAACGAACCAGCGCCCGAATCGAAGCTCGCCTGTAGTAGATCGTTTGCGGTCTCGTCTTTGCCGTTGCCCTTCTTACCGGCGCCGGTGAGAGCGCTCAGCCGTTGTTCGACCTCGGCATCGCGATCGCCGCGAAAGATCGCCGCCATCGCCGCCACCAAGGCCGCAACGCCTGCGAATACGCTGATGTAGATGATCCAAGGAGACATTGAATTGAAGGTCCGGTCCTAGAGAAACGTGTTGGCTTGCTTTGCAGAGAGCGCTGTCGATCAATCTCGCATCATGACTCGCTCGCGGAACGTGCTGCCCGGCAGGCGGACGCCGGCTTGCTCCAGGCGATCCATAAACGAGGGGCGAATGCCGGTCGATTTGAAGTGGCCAATCGCTCGGCCATTCTCGTCGACGCCATCTTGCTCCCAGCGGAAGATGTCTTGCATGACAATCGTGTCTTGTTCCATGCCGAGGATCTCGGTGACGTGCGTCACCTTACGCGGCCCCCCCTGCAGGCGGTTTGCCTGAACAATTAGATTCACCGCGCTGGCGATCTGCGTCCGCATTGCTTTGATGGGCATTTCAAAACCGGCCATCATGACCATCGTTTCGATACGTGCGATCGCATCGCGTGGCGTATTGGCGTGGCACGTGGTTAGTGAACCGTCGTGACCCGTGTTCATCGCCTGGAGCATGTCAAGCGTTTCACCGCCACGACACTCACCGATGATGATTCGGTCGGGCCGCATACGCAGCGAGTTCTTCACCAAATCGGTCGCACTGATGCGGCCCTTGCCTTCGATGTTCGGCGGACGTGTTTCGAGCCGGACCACGTGATCCTGCTGCAATTGAAGTTCGGCAGCGTCTTCAATCGTGACGATGCGGTCGTCGTTCGAGATGAAGCTTGACAGCGTATTCAGTAGCGTGGTTTTACCAGAGCCGGTACCGCCGGAGATGATGATGTTCAGGTGTGCCTTCATGGCGCCTTCAAGCAGCATCACCATCTCGGGCGTCATGCTCTTGTAATTGAGCAGGTCCTCGAGCTTGAGCGGGTTCGACCCGAATCGCCGAATGGTCATCGTCGGACCATCGAGCGCGAGCGGCGGAATGATCGCGTTCACACGCGAGCCATCTTGCAGCCGGGCATCGACCATCGGACAGACTTCGTCGACGCGTCGACCGACACGCGACACGATCCGGTCGATAATCTGCATCAGGTGCTTGTCATCCCGGAAGACGACCGATGTCTTTACGAGCTTACCGCTCTTTTCAACGAAGACGTCTTTCGGCCCGTTGATCATGATTTCGCTGATCGACGGGTCCTTCAGCAACAGCTCGAGCGGGCCAAGGCCAAAGGTCTCGTTCAAGACCTCGTCAATTAGTCGGTCGCGCTCGTTGCGATTCAAGAAGGTGTTGTCTGCGTCGCACAGGTGCTCCACGACGAGACGAATCTCGCGGCGAAGGACATCCCCTTCGAGTTCCCCAACCCGAGACAGGTCGAGCTTGTCGACCAACTTGGTGTGGATTCGCCGCTTAATGCTTTCAAACTCGGCTTCCTTCTCTTTCTCAGAAAGAGCGGTCGGGCCTGTGGGAAGTTTCGTCATGGGATTGGCTAGCGGGGAATTGGAACGCGGACGCAAATACAAACACCCAGGCGCAGAACGCCGTCTGCTGAACCATAGCTCAGGGTTTTGCATCACTACGTCAGAAAGACGCAGCGGAATTGGGCCGGATGAATCGGTCCGACCGGTTGCAACGCGTGGGACGCGTGGCCATCGAAAAGCATAGGGATTTCAAGATAACGGACGCTACACCGGCCTTCGTTTAGGAGGCGGGTGCGTCGTCAGCGGCAGGCGCGGGGCCGGGCTTCTTGCCGCTTCGCCCACCCCACAGGCTTAGCCAGCTGCTCTTCTTACTGTCGTCGTCTTGGCCGCCGGCAGCCGCTCTACCGGTGATTGCCGAGGCGAGCTGCGAGATACTCTGGGTGATGGGCGCCTTGGGCGCCTGTTCGAGCAACGGCACGCCGTTGTTGCGGACTTCGATCATCGTCTTGAAGTCGTTCGGCACCTGCCAGTAGATCTCTTTGCCAAGCGTTTCCTGGGCTTTCTTGATGCTGATCGACGAGCCGCCCTGACCAACTCGATTGACGACGATTCGCACCTTGTCGTGCAATTCACCGCCTTGCTCGAACGACTGCATCAGCCGCACAACATTACGCATGCAAGGCAGATCGAGCTGCGTGACCATCAGCACTTCCTCGGCCGAGCGCATCGCTAGCATGTCGAGTTCATTGAAGGCCTTGGATGTATCAACGATCAAATGCGTAAAGGTCGCTTTTAGCAAACCGAGCACTCGCTGCAGATCTTCGGCAGTCACGAGCTGGGCGTCTTCCAGCTGCACAGGTCGCGGCAGCAAGTAGAGCCCCGTTGCGTGCTTGGTTAGCGAGCGTTTGAGCAGCGTAAAGTCGAGCCGCGTTATGTTCTGCGAGACATCGGTGAGCGTGTACTCGGGGATCGTATCGAGAAATACGTCGGCGTCGCCTAGCGTAAGGTCGAGGTCGACCAACACGACTGAGTTCTCTGGCTTGCTCGCCAGCTCGCAGCCCAGATTGACCGCCAGGCTTGTCGAGCCGACGCCACCAGTGGCGCCGCTGACGGCGATGACTTTACAGCCGCGGCTTTGCGTGCTTCCCTCGCCAAACTTGACGCGTGACACCCGCTGCAGGGCGGCCGCCAAGTCTTCCGGCTTGAGCGGTTGGGTGAGAAACTCTTTCGCCCCGGCGCGCATCGTCTTGAGGATCAAATTGCCGTCCGTCGAGCTACTGGCCACCAGCAGGGTGATCTCAGGCTTCTCGCGGCAAACTTGTTCGACAAGTGCGACGGCTTTCTCAGGATCGTCGTCCATCGAAACAAAGCCGACATCAGGCTTTGTTTGCTCGAGGACATCCAAGAAGAATGCGTATCGCGAGCACTCTGCTTCGAGCCAAACCGTCTCGAGCCCCATCAGTGTCGATTTGAGCGATTCGCGCGTGGCGTCGTTCGGATCGACAACAGCGAGTCGGAGGACGTTAGACATCGTGGAGCAGTGTGGTCAGTCGGAGAGGGAGGAAACTTGATGCGCGACTCTAGCGAGACTAGCCGCCAGAGCGCAACATCCTTCAGCTACCACAACTTAGCTCATGATTACGATGCCAAGCCTTATTCCGCGTCGTATCCGACCGGTCCGATTAGTCCGGTTGCAGCATCAACGTCTGGCACGGTGGCCTCGCGTTGCGGACTGTAGGGTTTGGAGGCATGACGCTGGTACGACGGCTTGCGGGCAACCGGATAGTGCCCAGGTCCGGGCGTCGGCGTCCGTCCGAAGGCAGGCCCCGATTCGGGCCCCTCGACCGCTGGCGTCGCCGACGCTCCCGTTGGCGGGAAGTCTGCTGGTCGCGGCGGTAGCATCAGTTCCCCGTGCTCAACGGGCGGATTGGCGATGGGGTGCTCAACCGGATGCTGCGGCGCCATAGTCGGCCCGACAGGCGCCACGTCTGCATGAATTACCGTTCCCGCCGCGGGGTAGCCAGCTCCGTAAGTTGCCTCGGCATAGCCGCCGGTCGGCTGCTCGATCCCCAGCGGCCGGCCTGGGCAGCAGGGTTCGTGGCCGTGCGTCGGTACGCAGCCACACTGGGCACAGCCGTTGCAGCGATTGGGTACTTCGATATGACCACCCCAGTACAGTTCGCAATTATCGGGCGACATCGTTCCTGCTCCCGGGTAGCACGGCGGCACCTCGTGTGGCTCCATCGCGTCAACAAACTCAGGCGTCACTAAGATGAGCAATTCAATCTCATTGACGTCTTCTTCCACCCTGCGGAACGGTGCGCCCACGATCGGGATATCGCTGACGAACGGCAGACCGCGATTGACCGACTCCGTCCGCCGCTGGATCAAGCCAGCAAGGGCGAATGTCTGACCAGCCTTCATCTCGACAGCCGTATCAACTTCGCGAACCGTCAAAGCGGGAATCACCACATTGTTCAGTGAGACGCCATTCGAGGGGTCGAGGTCACTAACTCGCGGCCGAACTTCGAGGCGAATATTTCCGTTGCCGAGTACGATCGGCAAGAAGTCGACCTGGGTGCCGAAGCTCTTGTACTCGATCGAGACCTGGCCCAAGCCTTGAGGAATCAGAATAGGGATCTCGCCACCTTCGTTAAACTGCGCGGGTCGACCGCTCACGGCCACGATGTTCGGCTCAGCGAGGATCTTGGCCAGGCTATTCTGCTGCAGCGCGTCGAGCAGTCCGAAGAACTGATCGCTACCATCTACGATGCCAAACTCAACGGTTTGACCACCCGTGTCGGTGATCGTTTGAATCGCGCCCGCAGCATTATTAGTCGTGTTGGAAATCAGGCCACTGACGCTGTTGGTGAAAAAGCCGCCGGTCGAACCCAGGATCGAAAAGTCGCTGCCGAGGCGTCGCAGCTTGGTCCGAGAGACTTCAAAAACCTTAACCTTGAGCAGTACCTGCTGAACGCCACCGACGCTGATATTGTTGATCACTTTCGGTGAGTAGTCTTGAGCAAGTTCGACGATCGGCGTCACATAGTCCGGCCGATCGATGAAGCCGGTAAGCACCAACGCACTACTGTAGCGATACACGCGGATCGACGAATTCGGAAATTGTGTCTTAAGGGCATGCTCTAGCTCGCGAACGTCGCCGTAGATGAATACGTCTACTGCGTGAATGTCGCCATCTTCGTCCCAAAGGTTGATGGCCGTGACGCCAGCCTTCTTGGCTGAGACTTGGATCTGCGTCGCGCTGAGCGCAGTAACCGCTAACAGATCGGGATTGTTGACCTGCACACGCGGGATGCGTTTGTCGAGCGTCAGGATGCGGCTGGAATTCGTCGTCAGTTCCAACTTTTCGTTGGTGCCACTGATGCGACGAATGACCGAATCGCTCGCCTTGATGATTTGGGCGTCTGCCAGCGTGGGACAGCTCGCGAGTGCGACAGCTGCCAAGCAAAAGAGCAAGGGCCGAGCTACGCGTACGCAGCACAAACGGATTGCTTTGAGTTCGTACATCCTTGTACTTCCTGTCGAGTCGGCGCCAAACGGTCGCCGTCGCCGCCGGTCGCCCGGCGTTCCCCCCTAATTTTGCGTCGAGCGTTCCCTCGCCCGCCGTCACCCTCTACTCACTCAACCAGAATCTCTCCGCCTCGATTCAGCCGTCTTCCCCAAAGTCGATGGGGAAATCATTCTCGGCGCCTGCGGGCGTCGGCGACGAGTTAGCTCGTGGCGCCTGCACAGCCGCAGTCGAATCGTCCTGTGTGTCTCGCATCGGCTTACCCGTGCTCGGATCGAATTCCAAGACGGTTACTTCGTCTGCAAGAACAACTTCCATTTCAAATGGTGGGCGATTATCGGCGGCGTCTCGCATCATGCTGACAAGACCGCTGAAGAAACCGCTTCCCTTTTGCTCTTTCTTGGCGTCCCGATTCTGTTCGTCTTCGCGAGTGTTCTTCGAGCCGAAGTCGCTGGTAAACAGCGAGTCAGCGGTCACCTCGACGGACGAAGTCGTGATTTCGTCGTTCGGGTTGCGTGGAATCAGGCTCAGCGACCCTAGGTTTTGTGCCAAGTCGATCTTGCTGGCTTGCTCAGGTGTAACTACTAGCGATACCGTCTTAGGAATCGTGCGTGCCTCGCCACCGTCTGCTGAACGCTGCACGGCAGATTCAATGGCGTAGACGCGGATGTTTTGGAGAATGACTTTCGTCATCGCCATCTCGATGCCGGCGCGATCGTCACGATTGACGAAGAGCTGCACGTCGACACGGTCACCGGGGCTAAGGAGGCCTGCGGCGCTTTTTTCGGCGTTCACCGAAATCGTCGACAACCGGAAACCACTCGGCAGTTGGCCGATGGGGTCCGCGTGCTCGCCCTGGGCAAGCAGTTTTGCGTCGAGAATTGGCTCGCCTTGAATGATGTTGGTCCGCGGACGGCGGCCTTCGACATCTTCAAGCTGCGTAAGGGCGCCCGGCGGAATCTTGTCCTTGGGCCACTCCATAAGCGACACCATCGATGCATCAATGGGGTCGTTCAGGTTGATATTGTGCAGAGCGACGTAGATTGGCGCCGTTTCGAGCGCAGCGCCACCCAGTCGTGCGTTGGAATCCATTACTTGGCTGATGCCAATCGACGCGACCAAGCCGCAGCCGCCGGCAAGAGCTAGCAATAGTAATGATTTGGGCTTCATAACACCCCCCACAGGTGATTGCGGCACGCCAGGACAACATCGCCTTGCGTGTCGAGGGCGAACCAGCCACGCCGAACTAGCGCAGTGGTCTCGCCTTGTCGGTTTCTTCGGCAGGACCGGCGCATCCGATCCAGGAAACTTAATTAGCTATCGTGGTTCCCCGCGAGCCAGCATCTCTCGGTCGAGTGCATCGCTCGCGAAGGACCCGCTCTCACACCAACATCCCGTTCCAGCCAAAGTAGGCGATTGTGCCAATGGCGATGGGAATGCCGTAGGGCAGGAGCATCATGCGTGGCTTCCGCTCGGTGGCGATTTCTGCCAAGGCGTCGGGATTCTTCACCGTCAATATTTCGTTCCAGATCATCCAAAACTGGCCGTGGTGGTGATTCCAGTCGCGGCGGGCCAGCACCATCGCCACGGCGATCAAGCCACCAACGACAGCAGAGACAGCAAACGAGTAGAGCGTCGTTACGCTCCATACCCAGGCGCCAATGCCGGCCATCAGTTTGACGTCGCCGGCGCCCATGCCGCCAATCGAGTAAGCCGGTAGCAATAGCAACAGACCAACGGCGGTGCCCAGCAGGCTGTAGGTGAGCCCCAGCCACCAGCTGTCGACATCGGGACTCAACGCCGCGCTGTAGACCCAGCCACTGATGATCATCGGAAAGGTGATCCAGTTCGGCACCTTCAGCTGCAAGCCGTCAATTACCGCAGCGACGATCAACGTGATGGTGACAAACCAAATGTGCCAGTTCTCGACGAATGCGTTCGCCAAATGCGCGGGGTCGAACATAGTAAGATCCGAAAAATCGTTGTGTTGTGAATAACCCGGTCGTTGAGAGACTTTCTCCCGTTGCGAAACCTTAGCTCGCAGATTGGTGCGGACTGCTCTCCGCCAAGGACAAACCCGATTTGCCGCCAGTGGATGGCCTAGTCCGTTGGCTTATGGCGAATGTGCGGGCCGGTCGACGACCAAGCGAAGGCACTGGAGGCATCAGGCGCCGTCTTCCCCGGTCAGCCACTCTCGTCGTCCCAAAGAAAAACCCCTCCGCCGGCGGAACCGGCGAAGGGGCGTAGTGCTCGACAAACAAGCAGAACGTCGTACCCCGTAGGGTGAAGGTTACTGGCGGTAGTTTAGCTACCGAGCTGAGCCGAGACGTTGTTAAACGTCGCCGACGCATTGGTGCCGACCGACTGAATCGCCGTCAAACAGACGATCACGATCAGTGCCAGCATCACAGCGTATTCAACTGCTGTGGGGCCATCTTCCGAGGCGAGAAACCGTTGCACCTTCTTAGCAAACATCTTCATAGTCGTTTCCTTCACTTACGGGGGCTCCGCCGGGCGGCGGGTAACGCCCTAATTGTTGTCGGGAGCTTTCACGAATCGCTCCCGGTTTACGCCTCGCCGCGGCGACTCTGGCCTTGTGAGCCAAAGCGAGTCCGTCAAACGCCGCGGACAAAGCAACTGTTCATTACTTGCGAATCACCCTTCAGCGAGACGCTTCCTGCCGTTTCACCGCCGGTGGCAGTGATCCGATCCTTTCGGCAACCTGGCTGCCGCCCCTTCGCAACCGGCTAGCGGCATCGAAAGTGGCGGTCCTAGGTTTTGCGTCCCAACCTTGCGGTTGGTATGCCTTTCTCGAGGACGAAAACGCGAACGGACTCTTTGGTTCGGTTCATTGGCGGCTGCACTGGCAGGGCCAACGATTGCTGGAACGCAAGGGATAAGTGCTGTGACAAGTCCGAGGCTTTCCTCTGCTCCGGCCTGCCTTGGCGACCTTTGCCTTCCTGCCTCACATGAAACCTATGTCAGGTTTTGCCGAAGTCAAAAATCTTTAGCAGATTTTTTTGGGCGTCATTTCAAGCCCCTCCGGCACAACGCTTAAGCGTACGTCACGCTTTGGAAGCTATGGGCCACATCGTGCAATTCTCTCCCAAACTAGGCCGTAAGCTTGAGGGGCGACGTCAATTAACCGCCACGCCAAGAAGTTGCACGCCGCCCAACCTGCAGAGCACCTACCCAAGAGACGAAGTTCGACACGATGCATTGGCAAACCTCACTGCTAGATCGACTCGCCCGAGCGATGCCCGGTGGATATCTCGCCGGCGACCAGCCCGCCAGCGAGCCGACTGCATGGGGATCGCTGGCGTTGTCGGCCGCTGGCCAGCTCGAAGCATCGCGCGTGGCTTGCGATTGGCTGGTGGCATGCCAGGCACGTAACGGCTCGGTCGGCGTCAACCGATCCGAGGCAACTCCTGCATGGCCCACTAGCCTGGCGATCTTGGCCTGGACGCAGTGGCAGAACGCAAGCGGCACAGCGAACTACCAACGCAGCATCGACAGCGCAATCAAGTGGACGCTCAAAACCAAAGGACGCACTACCGATCGCAAGCCGGAGATCGGACACGATACGACGTTAGTCGGATGGTCCTGGGCAGCCGACACGCACTCATGGCTCGAGCCGACGGCGTTGTTCGTTCGTGCCCTAAACGCTGCCGGCCACGCCAACCACGAAAGAACAGAGGAAGCGACACGCATGCTGGTCGACCGCCTGTTGCCAACCGGTGGCGCCAATTACGGCAATACCCGTGTGCTCGACCAGTACCTGCTGCCTCACGTCCAACCAAGCGGATTGGTGATGTGGGCGCTTGCAAGGTTGCCGACCGACGATTCGCGTATCGCGGCATCGCTCGACTACCTCGATTCCGCGATCCAGCAGCCGCTTGGGGCCGCATCTTTGGCGTTCGCCATTCTTGGTCTCAAAGCCCATGGACGCCAATCGGCTCACTACGAGCAAAAACTCGAAACTGCCTTTGCAGGCCTATCGTCTGACGCATCACCTTACAAACTTGCCCTCCTGGCGATGGCCACGCAGGAGGGGTCGCACTCATGAGCAACGACCACTCTACAAAACGTTTCAGCGAGCCCTTCATAGATCGCCGTTCCGCCCTCGCCGCGGGTGGGCTGGCGGCCGCTGGGTTGATCGTTGCTCCCTACGCTCGGGCGGCACTCACGAATCCGTCGCCCGTGTTCTTGGCCAGTGGCCAACGGTACAACGGGCCACTAGTTCAGACAATTCGTGATGGCTTGCTCGCAGCAGGAGTCCGTTCTGAGTCGTTGCGCGGCAAGCGGGTACTGCTCAAACCGAATCTGGTCGAGCCGTCGCGGGCGATCCCTCACATGACGACGCACCCTGCCGTCATCGTGGCGGCTGCAGAGGTGTTTCGCGGTTGGGGAGCTTCGGTCGTCGTTGGCGAAGCGCCCGGCCACGTTCGCGACACCGAAACAGCACTGATCGAATCGGGCGTTGGCGAAGCCTTAGCGGACGGCGGCCTCAAGTTCGCTGATTTGAACTACGAAGAAGTCGGTTGGCGCCGCAATCGCGGTCGCGTCAGCCCGCTTAAGGGCATCTATTTTCCGCGTTCGGTTCTCGAAGCCGATCTGGTCGTTTCGATGCCGAAAATGAAGACCCATCACTGGGTTGGTCTCACTTGCGGCATGAAAAACATGTTCGGTGTGATGCCAGGCATCAAGTACGGCTGGCCAAAGAATGTGCTGCATCACAACGGCATTCCGGAGACGGTAGCGGACATTAGTGCCACCCTGCCCCGTGTAATCACCATCGTCGACGGCATTGAATGCATGGAGGGGGACGGTCCGATTCTGGGAACCATGAAGCCGATGGGCCTGATTGCCGTTGGCGCCGATGTCGCTGCGGTCGACGCCACGATCGCCCGAGTCATGGGACTCGATCCGACGAAAGTGCAGTACCTCGCCATTGCACGCCGGCGTCTAGGCGAAATTCAAGAAGAGCAGATCGAGCAACGTGGCGAGGCGTGGCAGACGCTACGCAGTCCGTTCCAAATTCTTGACCGCCCGCACCTGCAGAGGCTGCGAGCAGCCGACGGCGAACTAGTGACTTGATCGCGGACAGTCTCAGCCACCCATGTCGATCGGCTCGTCGAGCGGGTCGTGCTCGTCCTCGGGATTGGACGCATCGAGTGCGAGCGGTGTCCCAACCTTAAGTTCAATCTGCCCCGCAGCGAAGGCATCAGCTATCCAGGGCGTCGCGAGGCATTGTTCGCGTGTCGCCCACGACGAGTAATCGCCCACCAACGAGTTCTCGCAGGTAGGGCACGGCAAGTCAGCTTCGTCGCTCAACACCGGTTTCGATTCAACGTCGGCCGATGTCCACAGTGCATCGCACTCGTCGCACATTATCACGACGTTGCCACAGCCGCCGCAGTATCGCAGACCAAGCGGTCCCGTTTCGCATAGCCGGCAGAGGCCGATATAGAGCATCAAGTCGTTATCGCCTGGCATGTTACGGCTCGAAAAGCGGGTTTACACGGAATTTGGGCGATCGTTTGGTTAACAACTCGTCACGGTCGGATGGGGTAAGCCGTTATCAAGTTCCGACCTTGCAAAACGAGCTGGAGGTGCGTCGCGGGCGGACGCCCGTTGCGCTTGCCCCACTCGCCGCCGATGAAGCCGATCCGACGCCCGAGACTGACCGTGTAGGCCCGCCGGCCGTCCTCTGCCACCCTTCGTAAGTACTGTCCTCGTTCAGCGAGTTTAAAGGCTTCGTCAACCAGCAGCACAATCTCGGCGATGTCGTTACTGTCGAACACGCCATGCTTGTGCGTACGATTCGGTTGATCGGTCGCGTGGGCCATGAGATGCCTGAGCCGATGGCCCTGTTGGCTGCCGCGTGTGTAGCGAACGCCAGCCGGCGACTCGTAGACGCCACGCCCAAGATCCTGCAGCACGTCGCCAGCCCTCTGCGCTT
>JBCDCL010000021.1:0-13689 GCA_039182175.1 Planctomycetota bacterium | reverse complement strand
TGACCGCGCCGTCGAGTTCGCCACTGGCGAGCTTCAACAATCGAAGTCGGGCGTGTTCGTAGGCTTCGGTGGTGCTTAGCGGCTCGCTGGTGGCGGTCGCTTCGAGGGCGACGATCGCTTCGCCGAGCGACTGCCGCCAGTCATGGGGCATCGCAATCGACGGCGACTGGTACGTCGGTGGCTGTGAAGACGGTAGTTGGGACGATGGCGGCTGGTATGACGGCTGAGCATCGCGTTGATCGGACGCCATCGCGACATCGCCATATGGGTTTTCGACGACCATCGGCCGCGGCTGCCGGCTGCCGGGATGGATCGTCGATTCGGCGCTCGCCAAGCGAATGGCGCCTGGCGTGTGCGGCACGCTAGCCTGCGGTGGTGGCATTCGTGTCGGCGTATGCGGATCGGTGGTCGGTAACGCTCGCGCCGGCAAGGCGGACGCGGGCCGAGCTTTGTTGGGCGAAGCCCATTGCGGCGTGGCTTGCGGAGCTGGCGCCGGATCGCTGGGCGTCTGCGGTGGAAAGTAGGGCTGCGGAACCGACGCCATGCGTGCTGCAGGCAACGACTGCGACAGGGCCGTTGTACCGGCTGCTGCTTGCATCATCGCCGCTGGTGACTCGGCGCCGCGACTGCCCGACCCTTTGGCATGGTCGTGCGTGTGATCGGCTTGACTTGCGATGTGAGTAAGCCGCTCTGGCTGCGTTGTCAGCTGATCGTGGTAGGCGAGCGTTGAGCGAAAACGACGGACAATCGCTTGCCAATTCCCCGGCTCGGCTGCTTCGAGTTGTTTAAGCAGTACCTGCTGGGCGGCTGGATTCTCGGCGCCAATTTGTTGCAGGTCAGCCAGGATGGCGGCAAACGCTTGCTCGCGCGTTGGCTCTGGCAATGGGTTTTGCCCCACAGCTACCGCTGGTCGCGATGCGACAGGTGGCGACGCCGTGCTTACCGGGTTTGCCACCGCTGCCTGCTGGGTGACGCCTGCGACCGGTGGCGGGGCGAATGCCGTTTGCGTGACCTCAGGAACCTTCGGCGGGGCGCCCGCCCGAGCGGCAGGCATGATGTCCTCGGCCGTCGTTTGGCCGGTCGCCACGCTATAGACCGAGCCGACCGACGAGCGGCAACCACCGGTAGCCGTCACGCCGAGCAGCACCCAGCACGAGATGTATCGCCAAGCATTCATCGGCGTGCTTTGCCAATCGAGTATGCGGACAGTCAGCGGCGCCAGCATCGATCGCACAGGGGCGTCGCCTGGTAGCGCGCGAGTGGCGAAGGGTAAGAAATCCCGCGAAAGCCAGCAAGCTCAGTGGCGGAGGAGGGGCTGGGGGTCGGGGGTCAGGGGTGAGGGGACGAATGCGGAAGAAGAGCTGCACATCGGCGATACCCTTCTGACCCCTGACCCCTGACCCCTGACCTCTGACCTCTGACCTCTCACCTCCGCCGACTATCTGCTGTCTTTGATAGCCAGACCACCAGGCGTTCGAGCTCGGTGCGGGCTCGGGCGGGGGAGGAGTTGTGGCCCTTCATCGCCAGATCGGCATCGAGCAGGCGCTCGTCGAGTTCGGCAGCACGCTCCCGGCCGATCTGCTTGAGCTGGCGTTCGGCGTCGCCCAGTTTGAACTTGATGACGCCCGCTTGTTCGAGCGCCGCCCGCAGCGACGTTCGCCGGCCCGACGCTTCGGATTGCGAATACAAGCAGGCGGCTGCCGAGAAGCGACGCAGCGTGCTGCTCACCTGTGCTAGCAAGCCGATCGGTTGCTCGCCGGCTAGCAGCAATCGATCGAGTTGGGACAGGGCGTCGGCCGCATCGCCGTCGTCCATCGCGTCGATCATGTCCCACGTCTTGCGCGTTCGCCAACCACCGACATGCTCGCGAACGACACTAGCGTCGATGTTGCCCTCGTCGGCGAGCAGTGCCAACCGAGCGACTTCTTGCTCCAATACCCCCAGGCTTAGCGGCAGTAGATCGAGCAACATGTCGGCAGCGGCGGGGTCTAGCTTCGCCTCGTGCACCGTGTCGGCTCGCATCGCGAGCCATTGCTTCACTTGCCGTTTGAATTGGCCCACCTCGGCGCCACGATCGGGCGCCTGGCACTTGAGCGTCATCCCCAGCTTGTCGACCGCCTTGGCGAGTCGCGTGGTCGAAGTCCACGACTTCACTTCCAACACCAACACGGCGCCCGTCGTGGGCTTGTCGAGGTAGTCTTCCAACTGCGGTCGGTGCTGCGTGACAAACGAATCGGCATCCTCCACAGCCGCCACTTGCACGCCACCTCCAAACAAAGAAACGGCCGACAACGCATCCCGCACATCCCGCCATTCCGCCTCGCGACCGACGAACGCATTCCACGCAAAGTCCCCCTGATCGTCCCCACAAATCTGCTGCCGCAGCGTAGCGAGCACCTCGCGCTTGAGATACGCCTCGTCTCCACTCACGACGACCACCGGCCCCAGCGAATGCTTGGCGGGGTCGAGCAGGTAGTCGAGACCGGGCGTTGGCTTGGGCACGAGGGGAGGGGCGAGGATTCAGGGGTCGGGGACGAGGGGGAAACGAGCTACGCCCGCGGTTGTACCGCTACTGAGAAGACGCTGCCAGTGGCCACGATCGCCAGGCAGCTCAATTGCCCAGCGGCCTCGCCGCACGTAGTCGGGCGGCGGGTTGGGAGAAGTCGATGCTTACCGGCTGTGAGGTGTCGACGGTGGTGACGTTGCCGGCGCGGTCGCGGACTTCCATTCGCAAGTAGACCTGCGAAGGCAAATGGCGTTGCAGTCGCCAATCGTAGCGGCCGGGCGAACCGGCGGCGCCGGTTTCTAGGTCCGATGCAATCACCGCCCAAGGGCCGGTGGGGCGGTCGCTGTAGCGAAGCGTGACCGGCCGCGGCAGCAAATAGTCGTCACCCGCCTGCCAAGCGATCACAAGGTGATCGCCCAAGTAGCCGGAGCCTTGGCCAGCCGATACGAACTGGGCCGCGGGCGGCTGAAGATCGACTTCGACCTGGATCTCTGGCCGGTCGCCTGGCGCCGGCGGTTCAACCGGCAGGCTGCCGACGCCTTGCACGAGAATGCGGAAGCCGTAGCGGCCTTCGCCGGGCGTGGTGATATTCACCGGGCTGCGATTGTCGCTGTCTTGAGCAAACACCCGCCACGTCTGGCCGCCATCGGCTGTACCCCAGACCTCCACCTTCGACACACCCCAGTTGCCCGTTGACTCTAGATCGTAGTCGAGGGCGAAGCGTTCCTCGTTGACAAACAACAAGTTGTCGTCCGGCGCATCGCTAGCGAACGAATCATTATGCGGCGAGGTAACCACAGTGCTTGACGCTTGGCGGCGACGCGTGCCTCGGCTCGCGCTGGCTTGGTGGTAGGGCGACCGATCGAGCGACCGATCAAACGACGGCCGGGCATGGCGAATGGGCGCCGGTGTGGGTCGACTCGCCCAAGCCTCCGGATCGCTGGCCCGAAAGGGCGTTGCTGCGGTAGCGTCGGTCGGCCAAGGAATGCCTGTCGACTCAGGCGCCGTGGCGACAGCCGGCGGTTCGGGCCCCGACTGCCACTGGCCTGCACTCGGTAGCTCGAGCGCCGGCGCCGCGAGGAACGGATCGCGTGGACCTGTCTGCTGAGCAAGGCCGAATGCCGAGGCGGGCGGGGCTGCCATTGGCGCCGCGGTCGGTGCGGCAGGCGTGGGCGATGCAAATACCTTTTGACTGGCCCAAGCCGGATTCTTCGCTAGGTCTTCAACCGACAAACGCAGCGAAACTTCCTTTACCCCAGCCGGCGCCTGCCAAGTGGCGGTGGCTCGCGTGACGCCCGGCGTGGCGGCTGCCGACGTCGTCACCGGCAGGCGAATCCATTCCTCAGGGGCCGCCTGCAAACCGAACCCTTGGCCGTTTTGCGTCGCGGGCATTGTGCTGCGAACGGCTAGTTCAAAACTCGCCGGGTCGAGGTTCGCGTCGGTTGCTTCGCAGACCACTTGCAAACGACCGGACGAATCGAGCGTCCCGCTGAGCTGCGTCACCTTGGGTATCTGGGTGTCGACCACTACCGATAGCTCTGCTTCCAAAGCGCCGGCGGGCCACATCTGGCCGCGCTGGTCGATCGTCCGCACGGCGAACCAGTACTCACCATCGCGAGCCGCTTGGTAACGGAACGATTGAATCTCCGGCTTGCCGCGGGTGACTTCCGCCCAGTTCGTACCGCGATCGGTCGACAGGTACAGAATCACCGCCGTGGCGTTGGCCGCATCGTTGCGGGCCGACCACTGGTAGGGAATGACAAAGACATCCTGCTGCCAGTAGACAGGCTCCGGCCCGGGATTCGCTGCGGGGCGATTGGCCTGCTGCATCTGTTGAAAGAATGACTGCCCCGGCGTGAACGAAAAACTGCTAGCAGAGGTCGCCGGATAGCCGTTGGCGATGGCCGGCTGCTGAGTGGCGTGAAGCTGCGTCGCGTTCATGTGCCCTGCGGGCGCAGCCGTCATGCCGCCGTAACCGGGCCATTGCCCCAGTGCCAAGCCGCTGCCCATCGGCAGTAGCAACAAGGCAACTAGGATGGCAAAGCGGGGCCGCATGGAATCGTCGCCAGTGTGGAAAATTTGTCGTTCACCAAATCGTCATGGTCCGCGGCGGCAAACCGGCGGTCCTCCTTGGGTTTATCGGTGAGGCAGCCCCGAGCGCTTGATCCTCGCCTGCTGGCGATGGCTAACTCGCCCGATTAGGCAAGATTTCGGGCCACGAAAAGCTTCGGTGGACGCGTTTTGGCCCCCGGGTAATAATGCTAGCGGGATCAGAGAGCCCCCGCTCTGGGGCATGAGGCAGTCGCATGACAGCAATCTTGGCAAATACCGAGGTCGTTCGGGCTACGTTGCTCTTTGCGCTCGTTCTGGCGTTGGCGGCGTTTGCGTTTTGGTTGGTGACAAAGTTGCGCGATGGCGCCGCTGGCGACACCTCAGGCGCCCACAACGACCTCACGAAGTTTCGCGAACTGCATGCACGAGGTGGGCTAAGCGACGACGAATACCGAACAATTAAAACGAAGCTAGCAGCGGAGCTTGGAACCGAGGCGGGAGACTCGGCAACCGAGGATTAGCGGCTTTGTTTTGAGGAGCTTTGCGAGTTAGCCGAGCCGGCCGACTGGGCCGGTTGTGAGGCGAACCGAACAACGGCTGACCCTCTGACCGGGGACGACCGATGAACGAAACTCGCAGGTGTTGCGTACCAGGACGCGAACACTGCTCGACGAGAGCGTGGACAAGGAAGCCCCGCCCAGCGTGGTTTTGCAGACTCGGCAAGCGATAGCAATTCGGACCATTAACCAGCGGACGACTCTCAAGTACTGAGCGTCTACCAACGGGGCCCGAGAGCAACCGCCGAGCCAGCAAGCATCGAGCGGCACCATAGGATGCACACAGCGGAGCAGGAGTCGAGACAACGCTGTTTCGATTTCTCCCGCGGGACGGGGAAGGAGTTTGTTGATGCCCTCAGGTAAAGACCTTGGCGGCGCCCGCCGCAGCGGCACTTCGAAGAAGAATGCTTTCTGTTCTTTTTGCCGCAAGAGTTATCGCGATGTCGGGCCGCTCGTCGAAGGGCCAGGTGACGTTTATATCTGTGGCGAGTGCATCGAACTCTGCCAATCGATCCTCGATCAAGAACGCAAACGCCGCGGATCGAGCAAGCAGCTCTTCACCAAGATCCCCTCGCCTCGCGAAATCGTCGCCGGGCTAGACGACTACGTCATCGGCCAAGACGCCGCCAAGCGCGTGCTGGCTGTCGCCGTGCACAGTCATTACAAGCGTCTCGTCGCTGCCGAGGATGAGGGCGATGTCGATATCGACAAGTCCAACATCTTGATGGTCGGCCCCACCGGTTGCGGCAAGACCTTGCTCGCCAAGACTTTGGCACGCAGCCTCAACGTACCGTTCGCCATTGGCGACGCCACGACGCTCACCGAAGCCGGCTACGTTGGCGAAGATGTCGAGAACCTGCTGCTGAAGCTACTGCACGCTGCCGACTTTGACGTCGACGCCGCCCAGCGAGGCATTCTTTACATTGACGAGATCGACAAGATTGGCAAGACGAGCCAAAACGTGTCGATCACTCGCGACGTGTCGGGCGAAGGCGTCCAACAAGCCCTGCTGAAAATGCTCGAAGGGACCACCGCCAACGTTCCTCCGCAAGGCGGGCGTAAGCATCCTGAGCAGCAGTACATACAAATCGACACCACCAACATCTTGTTCATCTGTGGCGGCACCTTTGCCGGCATCGAAGATGTTGTCCGCAAGCGGCTTGGCAAGCGGTCGATCGGCTTCAGCCAAGATCGCGAGACGGCCGATGAGATTAGCCTCGGCGACGCCCTGGCGCAGGTCAACGCCGACGACATGATCGAGTTCGGCTTGATTCCCGAACTGGTTGGCCGGTTGCCGGTGGTCAGCTCGCTGCGTCCGCTCGACTCCGACGCACTGGTCCGCGTGCTGCAAGAACCTCGCAACGCCTTGACCAAGCAGTACCAGCGGCTCTTCTCGATGGAAGAGGCCGACCTGCGATTTACCGACGACGCCCTCCGGGCGATCGCCAAGCGGGCACAAGAACGCGAAACGGGCGCCCGCGGCCTGCGGTCAATCATCGAAACCGTGATGCTCGACATCATGTTCGACCTGCCCGATCAACCGCGTGGCGAGAAGTACACCGTGACCGAAGACATCGTCGAAGGCCGAGCCAAACTATTTGGCGCCATCGAGCCCGAGGCGAAGAGTGCGTAACAAGCCATCAGGCGTTTAGGGATTAGGTATTAGCAAACCGCTGAACCTTGCACCTAATACCTAACAGCTAACACCTAAACGCTACTACCTATCACCTCATTGGTGCGACGTTCAAGCTTGGGGCGGGGGCGCTAGACGCTGCTGCCGCCAAGGGTTAAGTCGCCCAGCAATCGAAATGCGTCCCGGACGATTCGTCGCCCGGGACGCATTTTTTCTTAGAGGGGACGCCTAATCTGTAAGCAGCGTTATTCGCCAACCGGCTCGAGGCTTACGAAACTCAAGTCGCCGATGTAGATGCCACCTTCGCCGTGCGGTTCGAATCGAATCTCATCGGGCGGCGATCCGCTGTGGCGACTCCACGCCACGGGCACTGACTGTCCAGCTGCGCTCGCACTTTGGTAGACAAGCCAATAGTCCTCGTCACGCGCAATGCGAAACACCATCGACGCCGCCCCCGGTTTCTTAATGATCGGCGTAGGCGGCTGTTCGGGTTCGAAGCCGCTCGCGCCCATCGTTGGCGATCCAATGGCGATGGTATCTCGGCTGATGCGGACCGACTTTGGCTGCGCGGCCTCCTCGGGCTGAATCCAAACTTCTAATGCTTCAGCGTCGTCTGCAAAGACAACGCTAAAGTCGATAGCAAAATGGCTGCCATCTTCCAGCGTGCTGCGAAATTCGCCGATCGTCCGCTTGGCGCCGGTGTAAACGACAAGCCGTCCGGGGTAGTCAGGGTCCGTGCCAACGTTTTGCCACTCGGGATAGTCGTGATCGAGCCCGTTGAACAACGGCATCACAGCCCGACCACCGGTGGCTTCGACAAACGCGGCCGCCGGCGGTCCCGAATTGTTGCTCGACCACCACGCAAAGCCCGTGACGCCCAGCGCCAGCGCTGCACAGATACCCAGCAATGCAAGCGGCGCTCGGCGACGTACTGGCGGCGCGGCGAGTAACGTCTCGCTCTCCGAACGATTGCTTACCTCGGGGCCAACGGTTGTCAACAACGGGGCGGGGCGGGGTCCGGCGGGCTCGGCGCCGAGGACAGCGTCGATCCGCACTAGCAATTCGTCATAAGTCTGTGGGCGATCGGCGGGATCCGATTGCAGCATCGCCACCAGTAACTCGCGGCTTGATTCGCTGACGTCGTCTGGCAGTTCGTCCATCGCCGGACCTTCGCCCGAGAGCTTAGCGGCAAAGACTTTCATCAGCGACTTGCCCGCCAGTGGCGGGGCGCCGGCGATCATGTGATAGACCGTGGCGCCGAGGGCGTAGATATCGGCATGCAGGTCGACCGTGGCGTCGTCTATCTGCTCGGGCGCCATGTAGTGGGGCGTGCCCATCGTGGCGCCCGTCATTGTCAGCCGAGTGGCTTCTTCTGCTTCGTCCCCCGTGCCGGGCGGGGCGATATTGAACCGGGCCAAGCCAAAGTCGGTGATCTTCAGCAGCGGCACGCCCGCCGGCAGTGGATACCCAGCCGGCGGGTCCGTCAGCAGCAAGTTGGCAGGCTTGATATCGCGGTGAATGATCTTCTGATCGACCGCATGGGCAAGCGCCGCTGCCGCCTGCTTTGCTAGTTGCCAAGCCGTCTGCTCATCGATGCGTTGGTGCTGTTTGATGAACGACTCGAGGTCGATTCCGTCGACCATCTCCATCGCCAGATAAAGGCGGTCATCGCCGGCGCCGTAGTCGTAAGCCGCCACGATGTTGGGGTGCTTCAGGCGAGCCACCGCCTTGGCTTCTTGCTGAAAGCGGGCTAGCGAAGACGCATGCTTGCCGCCGCTCGCTTGGCGAACGCGAGCCGTGCTAATGGTCTTGAGCGCCACCAAGCGATCTAGGTTTGGCTGACGCGCCCGATAGACCACGCCAATGCCGCCGTAGCCAAGCAGATCGACCACTTCGTAGCCCGACGCGACGCTCGTAGGCGAGACGAGCCCGTCGATCGCTTCGGCCTGGATGGGCGTCAAGCGACCGGTGTCGACAAGCATCTGGCTCGGCGAGGCGCCCTTACGCTTGATGTGCTTGGCCAAGTCTTTCGCGCACGCCGCCGTGAGCATCTTGTGCTGCACGGCAAACTGCAAATACTTCGCCCCGTCCATCTCAACCGGCGGCTGACTCATGCGGCGATGGTTTCTGGGGTAGAAGTTTGGCGGCGAAAGTAAACGCGGTCAGCTACGGTCAGCCTGTGGCTGCAAGGCGTCAAGTTGTTCAAGCACTGCCTTGACCGAGGGTCGATCGGTCCGCGTCGCCCCCACGTAAGCGAACGCCACGTTGCCCTCTTTGTCGATGATGAACGTCGATGGCGACGCCAAGTCGGCGGCGATATTTAGGTAGTGAACCGCCTCTAAGTTTTGATCGAGCACCACCGGCCAACCAACGGCCGCGATGTCGGCCTTTTCGCGATCGGTCTGCGTCACCGCGGCTGCAAAATCGGCCACGTGTTCGGATGAGCCTGGATAGACAATCAGAACCACGGCGTCGCGCTCTTCGAACGCAGGCTTGTTAGCGGTTAGCTCGGCCGTCTGCGTAACGCAGAAGGGGCAAACCGATCCGCCGTAATAGCCACGCGTGAAGACAAGCACGATATTGCTCTTGCCGATAAGATTCTTCAGCTCTAGCTCGGCTTCTTTGTCGGTTCGGAAGAAAACCAGGTCGCCGAGATTGTCTGGCGGTTCGACGTTGGTTGCGACGTCGTCTTTAAACAACGCCTCGGGCGAGCCGCCCATCGCCAGAGCCTTGGCGATTTCGTCGGGCCACATGCCCGAGTCCCTCATCATTTGCTTCTTCGCCTGCAACTCTTCTACTGTCATGCCAAGGTCTTTGGCCATGGCGGCAAGTTCTTCTTCCGAAAGCTCCGGCGCCGATGCTTCGGCTGGGGCCGCCCACTCCTCGGCTTCGGAGGTGGACGTGTCAGTCGAGTCGCTATTGCAGCCGACGGTGAAGACGCCCAACGCGAGCGTCAAGACGAAGGGCAGGTAGCGGGGTCGCGAAGGCATGATTTTCTATCCGTAGGTTGGCGAAGCGTTGGTTGATCCCACCCTGGAGATTATTCTATTCGCCCCGACCGAAACCAGCAAAAGGGCCACCGGCGATGCCCCCACCAAACCAGCGGGCTCAGTCTAGCTAAGCAGAGCGGAACGGCTCGGTTTAGTCACTTTCGATACAGTTCCGCCAGCACCGCCAGTCCACGCTCAAGCGTTTCCTCCGAGGCGGCATAGGAGACGCGGAAGTGGGTGTCGCGGCCGCTGAAAATGGCGCCGGGGATGATCAGCAGTTCTTTTTCGATCGCGTGGGCGACGAACTCCGTGCCGCTCGCATAGCCAGGCGGGACTTTGGGAAAGGCATAAAAAGCGCCGCCGGGGTCGGCCACTTCGTAGCCAATCTCTCGTAGTCCAGAAATGAGCCGATCGCGACGGCCGCGATAGACATCCACCTGCGGCGTCATATCAACCTGCATCGCCTCGAGCGCCGCCCACTGCAGCGGATGCGGTGCGCAGACAAACGTGTACTGCTGCAGCATCGTCATCTTCTCGATGACTTCTGCTGGTCCGTGAATCCAACCTACGCGCCAGCCGGTGACGGCGTGCGACTTGCTGAAAGCGTCGACGACAATCGTTTGGTCGTTCCACGTCGCGGGGCTGACTAACGGTGTGTCGTAGCAGAACTCCCGGTAGATTTCGTCACTTACCAATGCGACGCTGTGCTTGGCCGCTAGCTCGGCCAGGCCACGGACCTCGGCTTCGCTCGCGAGCACGCCCGTCGGATTGCCGGGCGAGTTGAGCAGGATCGCTTTGGTCTTGGGCGTGATGGCGGCCGCGACTTGGTCGAGGTCGATCTTGAACTGCGTCGCGTTGCCGCCGGGGTAAATCGGGATTGGCACGATCTTGCCGCCTACCATGCCGGTGAGTGCCGGGTACATGACGAAGTACGGATCGAAACAAATTACCTCATCGCCCGGGTTTACGAGCGAGAGCATCGCCAGCACTAACGCCCCGCTGGTGCCAGAGGTGATGAGCACTTTGCGATTGGCGTGGCCGTACGCTTTGTCGACACGCGATTGCAATGCTTCGAGCAGGGGCGGGATGCCCTGCGTGACGCTGTAGCCATTGCGATCTTCGCGAATCGCCGTGATCGCCGCTTCTTTGATTGCCTCGGGGACGGGGAAGTCGGGTTGGCCAATCGACAGATTGATTGGCGACTTCATCTTAGCCGCGAGATCAAAAACTTTGCGGATGCCAGAGCTGTCGAACAGTTCGGTCCGTTTGGCAAGCCAGGGATGCATCGGTGGGAGGGGTTGGGGGCTGGGGATAGGGAGATGGGGGCTGGCGGGTTGGCTTGATCATACCTCGGCGGTGGCGGAGGCAGAATCGGGCAGGGCCGTGTTGGCAGGCTTCGTCTTGGCGGCGCCGAACTGCACCAGGGCGACCATCGACAAGACGCCAGCAATGGCGACGAGCTGCCGAGTGGTGATCTGCTCGGCATCGAAGCTGCCCCACGCGAGCGCCACCAGCGGTACCACGTAAGTAACCATGCCGGCAAACAACGGTCCCTGAGATTGCACGAGCCGGACAAACAGCCACATCGTGAGCCCCGTGCCCAAGAAACCGAGCATCACCACCGCTGCGATGGCGGTCGGCCAGTTGGTGGGCTCGGCAGGTCCCGCCAAATGGAAGGGCTCGAGCACGCCATCAAACAGCGCCAGCGGCGTCAGCAGCACCACGGGCGACACCAACATCGTGACCGACAACGCCAAGGCCGGTACATCGTTCAGATACGCCCGCAGATAGGTGTTAGCCGTGGCGTAGCACAGCGGAATCGAAACCGTCATCGCCAGCATCATGGGCGTGACGCCGCGGACGCTACCGTCGTACATCAGCAGCGTGATGAAAGCCAATCCGCCCAGCACGCCTACCAATTGGCGAGCCGTCGGCCGGATGCCGAGCATCGGGATCGATACCAGTATCGTTAGCAGTGGCGTAAAGGCGACCATCATGCCAAAGAAGCTATGCCCGGCGCCGCCGCCCATCGCTTTGGCGGTGCCGATCAAATAGGGCTGCACCACGTACGGATAGCCGTTCGCCAAGAGTCCGACAAACAGACAACTAAGCCACTTTTCTCGCGGCACGCGGGCCGCTGGTGTGAGCCATCGCCACATCACCAGCAAAACGACGATCGCACCAAACACCCGCCCGGCGCCAATCGCCATCGGCCCAAACGCCTGCGTCGCCCGCGACATCAGGATGAAGTTCGATCCGAACAGCAAGCAGATCGCCGCAAACGAAAGGTAGGGCACGAGGGGTTTGCAACAGATAAGGGAGAGGAAGGCTTAGGCAGTCCTGCATTGTAGCGTTGCAGCCACGCCTTGACTGCGGGCAGGCGGGGTTCGATCCGTGCGACAACTCACAAGATGGCTTCCACGCCGGCATTCTTCGCGAAAGTTGAAATCGCCTAAACGCCGGTCAGCTGCCAGGGGTCGCGTGGGGCAAGCTACCGAACGGGGTCAGTGGTACGATGGTATCCAGTCGCTACAAAAGCAAAGGGCGGCAACCACTAGGAGTCAATCCATGTCTGTTCAACGACGACCGCTCGATCACCCGCGTGACACGATCATGCGGACGATGGATCGGATTTATCATTATCGGATGACCACCACTTCCGGTGGCAACCTCTCGATTCTTGACGACTCTGGCGATGTCTGGATCACACCCGCACGAGTCGACAAAGGTTCGCTCACGCGTCGCGACATTGTTTGCGTCAACGCTGACGGAGAAATCGATGGCTTGCACCCGCCTTCGTCGGAATACCCCTTTCACCGCGCGATCTACCAGGCGAGGCCCGATCTGCGGGCCGTCGTTCACGCCCACCCGGTTGCCCTTGTGGCGTTTAGTGCGTGCGGCCAAACGCCCGACACACGGCTGTTTCACCAGGCTCGAAACGTCTGTGGTGAAGTCGCCCTCGCTAAGTACGCACTGCCTGGCAGCGTCGAGCTTGGTGAGAGCATCGCTGAGTGCTTTGCTGCGGGGCAGAGTAGTGTCGTGCTCGAGAATCATGGCGTGGTGGTTGGTGGTGAGACCCTTGCCGAGGCGTATCAACAGTTTGAGGCCCTGGAGTTTGCCGCCAAAACGTTGATCAAGGCAAACCAACTGGGCCCGGTGCAATACCTCAACGACGAGCAGCTTTCGGGCGCCCAGCACCAAGCCATCGAACTGCCTACGTTTACTCCGGGGCCGGCGACCGCCCATGAGCGCGAGCTGCGTCAGCAACTGTCAGAGTTTGTTCACCGCGGCTGCCGGCAGCGATTGCTCATCAGCACTGAGGGGAGCTATTCGGCACGCATAGACGACGATGCCTTTGTCATCACACCGACTAGCCAAGACCGTGAATCGCTCAGCATCGAAGACATGGTGCTGGTCGACGGCGGCGCCACCGAAGCGGGCAAGCGACCCAGCCGCATCGCGCATGCCCACCGCGCGATCTACAGGCAGCATCCTGACGTGGGAGCGATTGCCTTCGCCCACCCGGTGAACGCCACAGCGTTTAGCGTTACCGGGGCGCCACTCGATGCGCGGACGATTCCCGAGAGCTACGTCTTCCTGCGTGAAGTGCAGACGCTTCCGTTCGGCGAGCAGCATCGCACTGATGGCCGGCTGGCGACGCAGATCTCACTCGCCAAACCGGCTGCAATTCTGCAGAACGATGGCGTCGTGGTCGTCGGCAAAACGGTGCTGGATGCCTTTGACCGCTTGGAAGTGCTCGAAACGACGGCCGAGGCGATTATCAACACCAAACCGATCGGCGCAGTGACACCTATGTCTGACGCCGTGATCGCCGAACTTCGCGAAGCGTTTGGACTGTAAACAGCAAACGCGAGATGCACTCATGGGTGCGTCACGCTGCGTAGCTAGATCGCCGCAAACATGGCTGCCACGTCGAGTTGTGCATCCGTA
>JBCDCL010000020.1:0-13781 GCA_039182175.1 Planctomycetota bacterium | reverse complement strand
CGAACCGAGCCATGACGATTTGACCAACGGTCCGCTGCGTGCCATTGCTAAACTGGCCCTGAATCAGCCCGTCGTCCGTAATAATGAAGTCCGTCAGCACACCCGGCGGAAAACCATCTTGGCTGGCGAAGTTGAGCGAGCTAACCGGATTGCCTTGAGCGTCGGTCTCGCCAAGTGACTTAATTAAGCCGAAATCGAGCCGCACTTCCAGCGGCGATTCGCTGGCGGTTCGATTTCGCTGGATGCTAATGCGGTCCTGCGTAGCGGCGACCAGGTCGCCATTGCTGTCGAACTCGAGCAAGCCGTCGCCGACGACCGTGGCGACACTGTCGGCCAAGCCTTCGTTGTCCGGACTTGAGGCAAACCATCGATAGACGGTGCTATTGGAGGTGGTCGACTCGAGCACCGTCGTAATTCGCACATTGAGAGGCAAACCGAGTGAGTCGAACACGGTCAACTCGGTCGCCGTGCCAGGTCCGTCGGCCGCTTGCGTTTCTGAGAAGGAGATCGGCAGCGTGCTTGTCGTCGCCTGCCCGGAAGGTTGCAACCGAAGCGCCGTCAGCGGTACATTCACCGCATTTTCCTCGCCCAAGTTGCTAGTGATACGGATACGCCCGTTCACAATCTCCACGTTGCCCGAGGTCGGAAACGGCGTGTCGGGAACGTCTGACTCCGTGTCTACGCCCAAGGCGCCACGCATGAACTCGATCAAGTCAAGCACCGTGGTGTCGCCCGCCTGGGGATTGTTGGGATCGCCAATGACCTCAAGCGTTTTGGTCTCAAGCGTCACGCCATCCTTCTCGCCGGTGAAAGAGAGCGTGCCCGCTTCAAAGAAGTCCTCGATGTAGGTGTCGCCGTTGCGAACGACCAAGTCGACCAACCGGTTACCGGCGCCCGCCGCTGGGCCATCGAGGTCCAGTTCGGCTCGGTTGATCAACGTCGTATCAGGAACACTGTCGACGAAGCTTGTGGTGCCGATCAGGATCGGCGCCCCATCGGTATCAATCCGGCGGAACTCGCCACTATCGTTGATGACGTTTCGATAGATACGCAACTGATTGAATGAGGCATCCGTCGGCGGGTCCAGGTCCGACAAGTCTAGGCGAATCCGTCCACCGGGCGTCGTGAGCGACTGCGATCCAATGCGAGCCGTTGGCCGTGTCTCGACTTGGTTGGCCGAGTCGTAGTAGGTGACGTAATAGCTGTAGCTTCCGGGCTCGACGAGTGATGCATCGAGAGTCGGGTTGGTGACCAAAGTTGCGTCGTCGACCGTGTCATTGAATGTGGTGTCTACGTTGTTGGTGATTGTGCCGACACGGTAGAAAGTGGACTGGTCTGGCTCGGTGCGATAGATTCGACGCTCTATCCAAGGACCACTTCCCGTCTGGAGACCGCTCAGGTCGACCGTGCCTGCGGAGCCCGTCGTGTCTACCGAGAATTCAGTCGATGGCGCGCTCTCCAAGCTGTTGGCATCGAGGAAAACGACACGATATCGGACGATGCCCGCTCCTGGGCCAGTACCGGTCCCTGTCGCCGCCGCGGCGCCACCGATCGGTGCGGCGGCTTCGAGCAAGTCAGCGCCGTCCAGAGACTGACCTGCCGCGATCGGCGGCTGATCGATCGTACCATCGCCAAGAACGATCGACTCGGAAATCGACGGCGTCGAACCGACATCAACCGCCGGATTCAACACGCCAGTGAAGGCCGCCGTGGTGGTCGCCTGCGCGACGCGCTCGGCGCCCAAGTCAATCGATAGCGGCACCAGAGCGCTCGTTTGCACTTCAAAGTCATCGTTGACCGTGTAGCCAAGCACCCGCTGGCCGGTGGTGGTCACGACTTCGTTCTCGGCGTTGAGCTGCAGTTGGCCGTTGCGGGTATAGACCCGGTCGGTGCCGTTTTGCACCACCAAGAAGCCGTCGCCTTGGATCGCGACGTCCAACGGGTTCGAGCTGATTTCGATCGTCCCCTGCGTAAAGTCGGGCGTGATCTGCGATACCTTCACACCCAGGCCGATCTGGCGAGGGTTGGTGCCGCCCGAGTTGGTGCTTGGCGCCGAGCCGATGCTGATCGTTTGCAGGAACTGTGTGGCGAAGACGGCGTTCGACTCTTTGAAGCCGACCGTGTTGGAGTTGGCGACGTTGTTGCCGACCACGTCGATCGTCGTCTCGGCCGCTTGCAAGCCCGTCAGTGCAGTGGTGAGGGCAGATTGAAGTCCCATGTCGTGTTACTCCCGTTCCTTGGTTTGTGTAACCGCGGCCGATGCCGAGCGTCCCCTGCCCGCGACCGATTGATTGGTGATGTGATTCAATTATTCTTCTGACTGCCTACTGCCCACTGCCCACTGCCTACTCTCAACACCCACTAATTCGGCGGCGTAATCTCGGCAATGTTGTTGAGCGTCACCGTCGCCTTGCGGGCAAACTCGAGGCGTTGCCGCGGGCCGGTAAGTAAGTCGCCCCGGTCGGTGTCGGCCGTGGTGTCGACAAAGCCGCTCGATACGCCCGGCAGCTCGGCCACGAGTTGCCGCTCGCCTTGGCCACTGGCGTCGGTCCGGTAGATTCGTTTCGGCGTGTCGGTAGGCGGCAGGTTGCGGATCTCGACCGAGCCACTGAACTCTGCAAACGCATCAGTGTTGGCGCCTACTTCGACGCTAAACTGCGTCCCACTGGCATCTTCCCAAACCGCTTCATAAACGTACTGGCCGGACGACAGCCCACCGTCGACGCTGCCTTGCTCGGCGCCAACGGCCACCGCAATGTCGAGCCGCGGCGTGCCATTGTCGATCGTCACCTTGCGAACATTGCCACTGACACGCTCGCCCTCGTCGGTGAGCGCCACGACGTCGGCGCCAATCAAGTTCGTCGCGCTCGACACGTTCTGCCCCAGCAAAACCGCTTCCAACGTGCTAGTCAGCTTGTCGGTGGCGCCCACTTCGCGAATCTGACTGATCTGGGCGACCAACTCGTCGTTCTCGAGCGGATTGAGCGGGTCCTGGTTTTGCAATTCGGCGATCATCAGATCGAGAAACGCATCCAGATCCAAATCGTTGAGCGTATTGTTCTCACCAAACGGCTGGGCCGCGGTCGGCTGGTTGGTGATGCTTTGTATTTGACTCATCGTGCTGGTTCCTCACCGCGATGTGCGTGGCTCGCGTTGGCAGTGTTTCGGTGCGTTTACAGGCGAACGCTAGATGACCAAGTTGATGGCGTCGGCGTTTAGGGTTTGCTCTTCGCCTGGATCGGCAGCCGCCAGTGCCGACTCCTCCGTTATTGCCTGGGCAGATGACTGGCTGCCGGCGCCTTGCTGGTCGTTGCCGCCCTCTTGTCGCTCGCCAGGCGCCCAGTCTTGCTGACTACTGCCTTCTTGCTGGACATCGACGTCGAACTTTTCAATGCGAATTTCTTGCTCTGCCAAACGCTCTCGCAGGGCAGGTAGGTTATCGAGCAACACATTGCGGGCGGCGGTCGTTTCGGTTTCGAGCGTCGCGGCGATGGTGCCTTCGCCGAGCGTCAGCTTGATTTGCAAGGCGCCCAGCTCTGGCGGGCTGAGTCGCAGGCGAACTTCGCCGCCACGCTCCTGAGCTGTTTGAATGGCTCGGCTGACGCGACTCACAAACCGCGAGGCATCGACCTGTGGCGCCTGCTCGCTGCCGCCCGCTTGTTCGGCCCGCGACAACGGCACCCGCCCTGCCGCCAAGCGAGCCAGGTTGTTGGCGGGGTCGACCGGCGGGGCATCAGCAGGCCGATCGGTAGTGCGAACCTCGGTCGCATCGGCGCTGGTGGCTGCGTCCGACTCGGTCGAGGGCTGCGTGGCTAGCTTCTCGACAAACTCGGTCTCGTCACCCGCCTCCGCAGCAGCACCTTGCGAAGTGGTAGTGACCTGCTCCGTCGATTGCTGGCGGTCGTGGCCAGCGTGTTGCTCGCCAGACTCTTGTTCGGCGTTACCGGTGCTCGAAGTAACCGCCGTGATTGCTGTTTCGCCGTTCGATCGCTCATCTCCCGACTCGGCAGCCGGACCGTCTGCGTCTTGGCCAGCTGTCGCCAGAGTAACCGACGTCACCGGCGCCGCCTCGACGTCAATCACCTCGGCCCCGGCAGACTCGCCGGTGACGCCAGCCGTCACTTGCGTGGCCAAAGAGGCGGGCTGCTGATCGGATTCGGTGTTCGTCGATGGCGTATCTGTGGACAACGAGATTGCTTCTGGTGCTGCATCCTCTGGCTGCGAAGCTAGGAAATCCGCCTCGATCGCTGGCGCCTTCCCATCGCTTTGCTGTTCTCCCGACGTCTCGCCTTCAGCAACGGCAGGCACGCCTTCTTCATCGATCGCAGCGACTTCGGGCGACTTAATAACCGGCTCTGCGGTCGTGACAAATACTACCGCGGAGCCGAGAGTTTCCTCGCCGGCTTCCGTTTGGTCCTCGGTCGTGTCGCTAACCTCGTCGCTACTAGTGGCTTGCCCTTCCGTATCCGATGCAACTGCAGATTCCTCCGCCGATGGCGTATCGTCTTCTCGCTCCGCCGACGCTGGTTCGCTCGACTCTACCGAAGCATTTCGCTCGTCTTGCTTCGTTTCTGCCGGCCGGGATGCATTCGACAGCTCGGCGGCGAACCGATCTTCTTCGGGCCCGCTAACGCGGTCCACCCGCGTCGTGTCTGGCCGACCGGCAGCGAGCAGGTTCGGAATGTCGTTGGCAATTTTGCTCATTGGTTAATCTCACGCTCTTCCCGCTACGGCCGCTGTGACTTTAGGCTTTGCAGTTCTCGCAACGCCGCTTCCATCCCCTGTGCCTGTGGACCGCCCGAGAGCATCACCCGGTGAATTTCGTGCAGGGCGTCGAGTTCTTCCTGGGACTTGAACTTCTTGAGAATGCTCTTCAGCTTGCCGGTCGACATGGCGTTCATCAGCAGAATGACGTCGTTCATGCCGTCCTTGTCGTCGAGCGTCCGCAAGAGTTGCTGCTTGGCTTCTTCGGGACCGAGCAGCTCCAGGTCGCGCACCACTTTGGAGATGGCTTCTTTGCTTGAAAGCTCACCTTGGCTTTTCAACTCCGTTTCGATCTTGTTCGATAGCTCGCTAAAGTGATCGGTCGCGGTCTTGAGCCGGCGAAACGCGTGGTTGAAGGCATCGCTGCCCCGCTTGAGGGCGTCGTTCTTCACTTCGAAGTTACGGGCCGCGATCGCCTGGTAGCCAGCAATGTCATCAAGCGATGGCTCTTCGGGAGGAACTTCGTTGGCATTGTCTTCCTGTTCCGCAGCGAGCGCATCGATATCAACGTCGTGAACCAAAGCCACGATGCGAAAGAGCTTCTCATCGTCGAGCCGACGGGTTTGCCACAGGTAGCCAAAGCCGATCACGGCCGACAAAACCGTAGCGGTCGAGAGGTACCCGACTAAAAACATCAACGCTCGCATCTGACTTCCCTTGCTTTCCTTTCTCGGTTGCCGTTGGTTTGCTCTTTGTCGCTGTTAGGTCGCCGAGCGGTTGCGGCGAGCGGTCAGCACACCGGCGATCTCGTCCATTTGCTTGTTGTCCGCCCGCATCTCCTCGACGCGGTGTAGCTGCTGGCCTTTGGCGTCGAGCGTGTCCATGACTTTCACCTCGCGCTCGGCCGCCACTACGGCTTGGCGGCGGCGATCAATTTCCTGCTCGACAAGTTGAGCCTTCCTATCGACTTGCACGATCTGGCTTTTCAAAATCAATTCGTACCGCTGCGAGTCAAGCAAACTACCAATGTTCATTTGCTTCGCGGCGGCGGTGGCGGTCATGTGCTGACGTAGTTGTTGAAGTTCGGCTTCGAGGCTTCGCTTCTCGTCGGCGAGTTTTTCGGCCGCCTGGTAAGCTGCCGCCAGTTCACCGCGTAGCTCGTCCCGGCGTGTTTGGCGAACACGGCGAACGACTTCAAAGCGAAACTTGTAAGGCGGCATCTATCAGTTGGCTTGCGTGGGGGTCTGCGTCGGATTTACTGCCGGGGCCACGGGGGCGATCGGCGTTGCCGGCGGCGTGAGGTACGCCTCGCACCGCTGGGCCAATTCGATCAGCTTCGCGGCGCCATCGGTCGAGGGATCTTCCACCGTTTGCCGGAGCACCTTGTTGATCTCGTCTCGCGAGGCGATCGCGGCGTCGACTGCCCGGTTGCTCCCCTTGCGGTAGGCGCCAATCGAGATCAGGTCCTCGTTCTCGGCGTAGGCCGCCAACAACTGTCGAATGGTTTGGGCTGCCTTCTGCTGCTCGGCAGGCGTGACTTGGTTCATTAGCCGGCTGACACTCTGCAAGATGTCGATCGCCGGGTAGTGACCTTCAGCAGCTAGCTTTCGCGACAGCCAAACGTGACCATCGAGCAGCCCGCGAACCGTGTCAGCAACGGGCTCGTTCGGATCGTCGCCTTCGACAAGCACCGAATAGTAAGCAGTGATGCTCCCCTTGGCGGTGCGGCCGGCACGTTCGACCAACTGCGGCAGCAGGGCAAAGGTCGACGGCGGATAGCCTCGCGTGGTGGGCGGTTCGCCGGCGGCCAAGCCAATCTCGCGACTCGCCATCGCCACGCGAGTGATCGAGTCAAGCAGCAGCAGGACGTTCTTACCTTGGTCGCGAAAATGCTCTGCAATCGCCGTCGCCGTGAAGGCCGACTGCATCCGCATAAGCGCCGGCTCATTGCTCGCGGCGACGACCACGACGCTCCGTGCTAACCCTTCGGGGCCCAAGTCTTTTTGGATGAACTCGTTGACCTCGCGGCCACGTTCGCCGACCAAGCCGATGACGATCACATCTGCTTCGGTGTAGCGGCTCATCATGCCCAGGAGCACACTTTTGCCAACGCCCGAGCCGGCGAAGATGCCCAGCCGCTGGCCGCGCCCGCAGGCGAGCAGGGAGTCGATCGCTCGCACGCCCGTCGAAAGGGGCTCGTCGATTGGCGGTCGTTCGACAGGCGCCGGCGGTTGCCGATCAAGCCGCGTTCGCTCGGTAAGCATTGGCTTGGGCCGGCCATCGATCGTTTGCCCGTGGGCATTCACGACGCGGCCCAGCAATCCCTCGCCGACACGTAGCCGGCGGAAACTCTTGACCAGGCGTACCTTGCTGCCGCGGCGAACGCCCGCAAGCTTCTGGAAGGGGTAAACGATCGTTAGGCGATCGCGAAAGCCGATGACTTCGGCATCGATCGGTCCGCCAGAGTCGCGGCCTAACTGGACAAGCGAACCGACGGGCGCCGGGAAGTCCGCCACCGCGGCCGTCATTCCTACCGTCTCGACCACGCTGCCGGTGAGCGCAGTGGGCAGGGCGCCGGTTAGCAATTCGTCGGGAGACATCCGTGACTCGCGAGTGGTAGGAACGCCTGAAAAACGCGGTTAACTCAAATCCTGCACCAACCGATTTAGTTGCGATTCCACTTGTTGATCAATCTGCCCATACTCGGTGTCGACAACGCAGCCGCCGCGTGTCACAGCGGTATCGGCCACCAAGCGGGTCGTCGCCAGTTTGCCCATCGCCTCGGCAACGGCCCTCGTTTGCTCGCCCAGGTTGTTGTAGTCGTCGGGGTGCAGCCGGATGGTGATCTCCGACGTGCCGCTGGCCAGTTGCAAGGCTTCTCGAACCCATGTCAGCGTTGTTTCGGGGCGGGCCGTAAGTTCGCCTCGCACTACTTGCTCCGCCATGCGGGCTGACAGTCCCACGGCCGCTTGATCCCAATGGTCAAGCCACGCTCCGCGGGCGTCGGTCAGTTGGGCCACCACCGCATCAAGCGCAGGACGAATCGTCTGCATCTGCTGGGCGACCTTTTCATTGAGCAGTTTTTCAATCGCCGCTTCGGCCGCTTCGCGACCTGCCTTCTCGGCCTGCACCCGCACCGCTTTGGCATCGGCGTGGGCTTGCTGCACGATCTTGGCCGCTTCTTGCCGTACCGACTCGACGTAAGCGTCCGCGTTGCCTGCCAAATCCTGGAAGTCAAACGCCACGCCCCGCACCGCCGCTCCGCTCGGCGCCTCATGTTGGGAATCGCGTTTGATAATCGTGGCCATGCGGTAACTGAATGCTGAAGAAAGTTTGTTTGTTGATTGCGTACTAGGCGGCGGCAGTTAGCCGACGCGCTTGCCTTGGAAAAAATCCCATAGCTCGCTCGCCGCGGTCGCCATCGCAAGTTGAGCGGCGTCGACTTCACGCAAGCTGGTCGGGCCGAGCGACTCGATCCGCCTACGCAACTCGCGTGCCTGCTTGGCAGGAATAAGCGATTCGATACGCTTCTGCAGTGCCTCGTTGGCGCCCGCAAGCGCCAGCAAAACTTGCCGAGGCGGCACCCGTTTCACTACCTCTGATAGCAGCTTGGGATTCAGTCGACAGAGCGCATCGAACGGCACCGATAGCGGCTTGGTCGCGGGAGCAGGCGCCGGCTCTGGCGTTGCAGGTACGGGCCGGGGCAGCTTTGGCTGGGGCAGCTCTGTCTGGGGGAATGACGCCTGCAGCGAATCGACGTGGTCGTCGTCGGTTGGCTCTGCCTGTGGCTTTGCAAGCTCGTTGTGGGATGGCGTGGCCGGAGTTTGGACCACGCCCAACCAGTTGCAGCCGCGGTCGCGTAGTCGCTGCACCAAGTCGTCGCGGCTGGTTGGCGTCGCGGCATCGAGAATAGCATTGATCGTCGCCAGTCGATCAGCCCGGCGAAGCTGCACTTCTTGCCGGTTCTTGATCCAATCGGCAAGATCTGCCGCTAGCACCTGCAGTGCCTCGGCATCGCTTTCACCCAAGTTCGCCAGTCGCTCGACGGCTTCGGCACGCAGTTCGAATCTTAACTCGTCGAGCACCGCCGCGGCCCGATTGGGCGGCAAGTAGGACAACACCACCGCCACCACGCCAGCATTCTCACGATCTAGATACGCTGCAAGCGTTGCCGGGTCGGTTCGTTCGAGTTCGGGCAGCGCCGCAAACGGATGCGAGGCATCCCGCGACGGCGCCAAGCGATCGGCCGTTGCCAACCCACTCGCTGGTTGAGCTTGGTATCCATCGTCGCTCGGGATTCGCTCGACTTCCGGCGCCACTGTCGATGCCGTAATCTCAAGTTCGACGCCCGCAGCATGTTCCACCGCCGGTTTGGCCGTTTGCGAACGGACCTCGCTGGCGACCATCGCCCGCTCGTCGTCCGATACCTCACCGAGCGCACGCACCGCGTCGCGGACCGCCCGTGCTTCGGCTTGCGAAAGCTGGGCGAGTAGCGCAGCGGCCGACTCAGGTTCGAGACTGCGAAACAGAATGGCTGCTTTGCGAATTGCGTTGTCGTTCAAATTCGGGCCTGCCACGTTCGCTCTCGATTCCTAGATTCAATATGCCGTGCCGAAGTCGGCGGCGATCAGCTTGCGTTGCCAATCCAACCACGCAGAATGGCGGCGGCAGCGTCGGGGTCTTCGCGAACGATCTCAGACAGATCGTCTTTGAGCGACTCGGCTTTGCGTAGCTTCAGCTTGGGCCGTGCTTCTTCCTCTTCTTCACTACTACTGCCGCCAGGGGCGCCCGTCGCGGCGAGGTTCCCCTCGCCATCGAGTTGCAGCACCGGCATATCGCTCGCATCGCCATCGGGCGACGCTTTCACCACCGACCGCAGCATCAACAAACTGAACACGGCCACACCAACCATCGCCAGCATGCTGCCGTGCCGCGTTGTCCACGACATCGCGTTGGAGACCAGCGACGGCTCGGGTAGCGCGGCCGGCGTGGGTGTATCGATCACCATGACGTTGACCTGCTGGTAATCGTCTTCGCGTTGAAGCTTAGGCAGCAGCGGTTTGACGAGGCCTTTGACCTTGTCGATCAAGTCTTGCTCGGCAATGTCCATCTTCGCCTTGTCGATCTGCTCCGGCACCGAACCGGTTAGCAACTGTTGCTGCTGCTTCCAAACGTCGATCAGATAGCTACGCGGAATGGCGATACTGGCCTGAATCTCCTTCGCGGCCATGCCGGCGAGGACCGTTTGCGTGGTCGACTCGCCAACTTTGTTGTCGGTTACGGTTTTCGATACGATCGATTCGCGACTCTGCTCGCGTTGCGGTGGATCGTCAACGCGCGGCCCACGCGGACCATTGGCCGTTACGCCGGGGCGACCGACGTTGTCCGTGGTCTTTTCGGTGATGTTCTCTTCGTCGATGACCTCACTAATCGCTACCGCTTGAGTATCGGGCTTGGTTTCGAACCGGGTGGTTTGCATCGTGTCGTCGAGAATCGCGCTTACCTGAACGCCGACGCCGGGAATGTGCTTCAGGTGGCCCAAGATGTCGCGACGCAGTTCGTTCTCTACACGGGCCCGCTCGCGATGGTAGGGGGTCTCGTACTGCTCGGCATCGGTGTCGCCACCAATGCCGCCAAACGAATCCTCGCCGCCCAGATTGTTCACCGTCACATCATCGGGCGACATGCTCGTAAAGCCACCGGCGACAAGCTTTTGGATATTGCGGGCCCGGCGGGAGTCGATCGACTCGCCTGCCTTCGGCAGCACGCTGACCGTTGCCGACGCGGAGTCAACGCGGCGAGGGCCGTTGACCGACTTCAGGTCGTAAATCACCGACGCCTGCTGCACCCACGGAAACCAACCGATGATGTGCGAAAACTCTTGCTCGACCGCCAGCTTCATCCGCTGGTTCTTCACCTCGCGGGTATCGAAGACGCTCCCTTTGTCGAGAGCGTTGATCATGAAATCCTTGGCGTGTGTCGGCAGGGCGCCAGCGTCGGCCACCGCGGCGATGTAGGCGTTACGCTGGCCACGCGGCACACGAATATGGGCGCCTTGGACTTCGAACTCGTTGAGCCCCGCTTGAGACATCGCCGCCGTCATGGCGTTGATTTCGGTCCCCGATAGCGGCTCGGCGCCAAACAGGTACTCATCTGGCCCAGCAGTCGACTGCTGGAACAAGTAGCCCACGCTCACAATAACCACGGCCAGCAACAACCCCGCCGTGACGCGTGCCCCCGGCGTCATCGAAGCGAAGAGCTCGCTTACCTGCTTGCTGATTTGATTGAAGAAGTCCATGTGGGGCGTTGGCTTTTAGCTATTGGCTGTTGGCTGTGAGCGAATGACTGCTGGCGTTTTGCTAATAGCTAACAGCTAATAGCCAACAGCTACTTAAATCCGGATGTCTTTGATTTCCTGATAAACGTCCATCACCTTGTTACGCATCTGCATGGTGAGCTTGAACGCCAAGTCAGCCTTCTGCACTGCGGTGAGCACTTCGGCAGGATTGACGTCGCCGCCGGTGAACAACGCCTCGACCGCCTGATCAGCCTGCTGCTGCATGCTGTTGACGTTCTTGATCGAGTCGACCAACAGATTCTTAAACGAACCGCTGGCGTCGTCCGCGGCATTCGCCTTGGGCATCCCGCCGGCGGCCAGTGTGCCGGGCGAAATAAGCGGCGTCGTTATTGAGTTGATGGCATTCATGTCGACTTACGGAGCAGATTGAATCGCAGGGCAGGGCGGGCTACGGGCACGAGCTAGGCGATGATTCGCAGCGTTTGGGCGCCCAGGTCTTTGGTGATCTCGATCACGCCAATATTGGCTTCGTAGGCGCGCGTCGCTTCGAGGGCGTCGACCATCTCGGTCGTCATATCGATGCTGGGGTAGGCAACGTAGCCATCTTGGTTGGCGTCGGGGTGGCCCGGTTGGTACTTCATGTTCGGAGGTTCGGCCGAGTGCTCGACCGTCGCCACACGCACGCCATTCCCGCCGCCCGAGGTCGATACGCCTGCATCGGTGGCAAACGTCACGAACCGCGGCTGGTACGGATTCGCCTGGCCATACTCGTCGCGTGTGGTCGAGATATTCGCCAAGTTGGACGAAATCGCGTTGAGCCGCGTCCGCTGGGCGACCAAGCCACTCGTGCTAACGTCGAATGCCGAATACATACCGCACCTCCAATCGTGCCGCCGCCCTTATATCGCTACCGCAAATTCTCAACTTCCAACCGCCGACTTCCAACTTCCAAAGCGCTAAACAACCCGCTCGCTAATCGCCGACTCCAGCAACCGAAACTGTGACGACATCAAGCTAATTGCCATATTGTGTTGGCCATGGTTCTTGGACAGTTCCGTGATCTGCCGCTCGAGACTCACATCGCCGCCGTCATGTTTCAGGATCCCTTTGAGCGACTCTCGTACGTCCTCAAAGTCGCGAATCGCTTTCTCTTCACTAATTCGCCCGGGGCTCGACGCGTGGCTGCCGCGTGGTTCGTTCCGCGCGTCGATCGCTTTGCGAAGGTTTTGCTGAAACAGTTCCGGCGATAAGTCGCGGGTCTTATATCCAGGAGTGTCAAGGTTCGCAATATTGCCCGCGAGCACGCCATGCCGGGTTTGAGCAAAGTTGACTACTTGCTCAAGCACGCCGATTGTGCTGCCGTGGAACAGGTTATTGATCATGGTTAGCTCTCCGGCGACGAAGTTCGATTGCTAGCGTGTGCGAGACGCAAGCAACTTTGTATCCGTCACTTCCAGTTAGGCTGCCTTCACAAAACTCTCTCGCGGGGCATAGCCATACGAACGCAATTTGCCGCTTAGTGTGCGAACGCCAATGCCCAACGCCTCGGCCGTCCGCTGGCGATGGCCATCGAACCGTTCAAGCGTGGCGACGATCATCCGCCGTTCCATTTCCGCTAGGCTGACTCCGACCGGCAGCGTGTTCTCGCTAGTTGTCGACGAGTCACGGTCTGCGACCTCGCTTACCGCCGGCGGGTTCGATGCACGGTCGCTCGCCGGCATTGCAAGCCAGGGGCGGATCAAATCGGCGTCGATCTGCTCGGCTGGCGCCAGCACGCATGCCCGCGTGATGATGTTCTGCAGTTCGCGGACATTGCCGGGCCACTGGTGGGCGAGTAGCAACTCACGCGTGGCGTCGGTCAGCTCGCATCGCCGGCCGATTCGCGTCGCGGCTTGCTGCAAGAAGTGGTCGGCCAGCAGCAAGACGTCTTCGCCCCGTTCTCGCAGAGGCGGAGCGAACAGCGGCAGCACCGCCAAGCGAAAGTAAAGGTCTTCGCGAAACTGTCCTGCGTCGACATGTTCACGCAAATCGCGGTTGGTCGCCGCCAAAATGCGGGCGTCCAACGGAAGTGGTTGGTTGTCGCCGACTCGTTCGAAGGTTCGCTCCTGCAGCACCCGCAGCAGCTTGGCCTGCAAATGGAGACCGATTTCCGTGATCTCGTCGAGCAGGATCGAACCGCCTTGCGATTGTTCGAACCGCCCTACGCGGTCGGCATCGGCGCCGGTGAAGGCGCCACGCTTGTGGCCGAAGAGTTCACTCTCAGTCAGTTGCTCCGATAGGACAGGGCAATTGACGCTGACCATCGGCCCGCTCGCCCGCTGGCTTTGGGCATGGATCGCCTGAGCGATCAGTTCCTTGCCGACGCCACTCTCGCCACAAATCAGCACCGTCTCGTCAGTCAACGCAACGCGGGCGATCTGCTCCCTAAGCTGCTGCATGGCAGGGCTGTTGCCGATCATCGCCGGCCCGGCCGCTTCGCCACGCGACAACAGTTTGCCACGGTCGAGCGCTTGCGCGACCGACTGTTCAAGCTGTGTCGCGTCGAACGGCTTCTCCAAGTAATCGAAGGCGCCAAGTCGCATCGCCTCGACCGCCGTGGTGACGCTCGCGTGGGCCGTGATCATCAGCACTTGGGCAGCGATCTGCCGCCGCCCGATTTCGCCGATGAACTCCAGGCCAGTCATGCCGGGCATCTGCAAGTCGGTAATGATGACGTCAACCGTCTCTTCCGCGAGGCGGTTGAGTGCATCGACAGCGCTGGCGCACGCCACCACTTCGT
>JBCDCL010000019.1:0-13881 GCA_039182175.1 Planctomycetota bacterium | reverse complement strand
TTCTTCGACCTGATCATCATCGACGAGTGCCACCGCGGCAGTGCCCGAACCGATAGCAGCTGGCGGGAGATCCTCGAATACTTCCGCCCGGCTGCCCAGTTCGGCATGACCGCCACGCCGTTGCGGGAAGACAACCGAGATACGTATCGCTACTTCGGCAACCCGATCTATACCTACAGCCTGCGGCAGGGGATCGAAGACGGTTTCTTAGCGCCGTACCGGGTCCATCGTGTCGTGACGACCGCCGACGCGACCGGCTGGCGTCCCACCCGCGGTGAACTCGACCGCTTCGGCCGCGAAATCCCCGACGACGAGTACCAGACCAAAGACTTTGAGCGGGTGGTGGCGCTCCGCTCGCGGACCAGGGCGATTGCGCAGCACCTGTTCGGCTTCTTGCAAAAGACCGACCCGATGGGCAAGACGATCGTTTTCTGCGTCGATCAAGAACACGCCCAGGAGATGCGCGGCGAGTTGCAGCGCTTGCTCGCTAAGCGCGACCCCGAGCGGGCGGCGCAGTTCCCGAACTACGTCGTGCGAGTGACGGCCGACGAAGGGAACATCGGCCGCGGCCACCTCAGCCGGTTTCAGGAACTCGAAACCGACGACCCGGTGATCCTTACCTCGTCGCAGCTGCTGACGACCGGCGTGGACGCCAAGATGGTCAAGAACGTCGTGCTGGCACGGGTCGTGGGTTCGATGAGCGAATTCAAACAGATCATCGGCCGCGGGACGCGGATCGACGCCGACTACGGCAAGCTCTGGTTCTCGATCCTCGACTACACCGGCACGGCCACCAGCCATTTTGCCGATCCCGAGTTCGACGGGGAGCCGGAACTGGTCGAAGAGATCGTGATTGACGACGAAGGGGAGGTAATCACCGACCCCGAGGACAATGACGGAGCAGACGACCTACCAGAAGACGATAGCGACGCGGAGCCTGATGGCCCGGCCGAGATCGACGAGCCGCCCGGCGACGGGGAGCCGCGCAAACTTTATGTGGATCGCGACGCCGGTGTAGGGATTGCTCATGAGGTAACCCAAGACCTTGACGGCGACGGCCGGCTGCTGACCGTGACCGAGTTCATCGACTACACGGCCGGGCGGGTCCGCTCGATGGCACGTGACCCGGACGACCTCTTGGACCGTTGGCTGGACGGGCACCGCCGCAACGAGATTATCGCCGAGTTGGCGAGCCGGGGCGTCGATTTTGAGGGCTTGGCCGAAGTGGCGGGGCAGCCCGACGCCGACCCGTTCGACCTGCTCTGCCACGTCGCCTTTAACGCGCCGCTGCGAACCCGCCGCGAGCGGGCCGACCGCGTGCGGAAAGAGAAGTCCGACTTCTTCGACCAGTACGGCGACGAGGCCAAAGCGGTGCTGCTCGACATCCTGCTGAAGTACGAGGACCACGGCGCGGGACAGTTCGAGGTGCCCGACGTGCTGAAGGTGCCGCCGATCTCACAGCGCGGCAACGTCAGCGAAATCATTCAACTGTTCGGAGGGGCCGACCGCTTGCGCACGGCAGTTTCTGAGCTTCAAGCCCAACTGTATGTAGCGTAAGGAGATGGAGATGGCAGAGAAAACGATCTGGGGCATCCACGCGGGAAAGACCGGCGACGCCGAGCGGCTCTTCCTACGCGACGGGATGGTTGCTGTTGGTTGGGATAAGGTCACCGACCTCACCAAGCTTGGCAGCAATCGGGAAGCCTTTAAAGCAGCCGTTAGCGAAGCCTACCCGAACAAGAAGCCAGGCGCGATCCCGAACAACGCGGGGCAGCTGTTCCGCTTCTGTCACGAGATGGCGGTTGGGGACTATATCGCTTATCCCTCGAAACGCGACCGGATGATCCACCTAGGAGAGATCACGGGCGATTACTCCTACGCGACCGATGGTGAACCGGGCTACCCCCATCGACGACCAGTCAAGTGGCTAGCCAAAGCACCACGCACGAAGTTCTCCCAAGGCGCCCTCTACGAGATCGGTTCGGCGCTCAGTTTGTTCCAGATTAAGAACTACGCCGATGAGTTCTTCGCCGCGATCGAGGGCAAGCAGGCCGTGCCGCTCGTGGAGAAAGACGAGACGGTTGTGGCCGTTGCCGAGGAGATCGAAGAGAACACTCGCGACTTTGTTTTGAAAACGCTTGCTCAGGAACTCAAGGGGCACCGCTTCGCCCAGTTGGTTGCTCACCTCATGGAGCGAATGGGTTACCGGACCCGGGTTTCCCCGGAAGGCCCCGACGGCGGGATCGACATCATCGCTCACCGCGACGAACTCGGTTTCGAGCCGCCGATCATCAAGGTTCAGGTTAAGAGCACCGAAGGGAGTACCGGCGATCCGATCGTCTCTGCTCTCTACGGCAAGGTCGATGCGACCGAGTTTTGCCTGCTCGTGACACTGGGAACCTACACCCGACAAGCCAAAGAGTTTGCCCGCAGCAAATCCAATCTCCGGCTTGTCGATGGCGACGAGCTGGTGCAGCTAATACTCAACCACTACGAAAACTTCGACTCGACCTATAAGGGGTTGCTACCGCTCAAGCAGGTTTACGTGCCCCAGCCGGTCGGCGAGTCCGAAGAGGAGGAATAAGGATGCCTAAAAAAGCGGCCAAGAAGGCCACCCCCAAGAAACGAACCAAGAAGAAAGCTGCCCCGCCGCAGACCACGGCGCAGTCGCTCGGCAGCCTTGTGAAGTCGTGCCGCGACATCATGCGGAAGGACAAGGGGCTCAACGGTGACCTCGATCGGTTGCCGATGCTCACCTGGATCATGTTCCTGAAGTTTCTTGACGACATGGAGCAGCTTCGCGAAGCGGAAGCCGAACTCGGCGGCAAGAGCTATCGCCCGCTCATCAAGAAGCCTTACCGGTGGCGTGACTGGGCCTCGGCAGATGACGGCATGACCGGGCCTGAGCTGATCGCGTTCATCAACCAAGAGAAGGCGACCCGCGTTGACGGCAAAGAAGGCGCCGGGCTGTTCGCTCACTTGCGGGGCCTGCAATCGGCCGATGGCCGTGGCCGCGAAGAAGTCGTGGCCAATGTCTTCCGCGGCGTGTCGAACCGGATGGAGTCGGGCTACCTGCTTCGTGACGTGCTGAACAAGGTCAATGGCATCCACTTCGGTTCGAGCGAAGAAATCCATACGCTCAGCCGCCTCTACGAAACGATGCTGCGTGAGATGCGCGATGCGGCCGGTGACTCGGGCGAGTTCTACACGCCCCGGCCCGTGGTGCAGTTCATGGTTGCTGCACTCGACCCGCAGCTCGGCGAAACGGTGCTCGATCCCGCGTGCGGCACAGGCGGCTTTCTCGTTGAGGCGTTCGACCACCTTGCCCCGCAGGTGAAGACGGCCAAGGACCGCAAGACCCTGCACACCAAGAGCCTATTTGGCCAAGAAGCCAAGCCGTTGCCGTATCTGCTGTGCGAGATGAACCTGCTGCTGCACGGGCTAGAGTCGCCGCAGATCGACTACGGCAACTCGCTCGCGCTGAAGGTGACCGAGATCGGCGACCGCGACCGCGTGGACGTGATCCTCACCAACCCGCCGTTCGGGGGCGAGGAGGAGGCGAGCATCAAGAGCGGCTTTCCTCAGGACATGCAGACCGCCGAGACGGCGATGCTCTTCTTGCAGCTCATCATGCGCAAGTTGCGTCGCCCGGTGGGTGGCAAGACGGCTGGCCGCGCCGCGGTGGTCGTTCCTAACGGCACGCTGTTTGGCGATGGCGTTTGTGCGCGGATCAAGGAGTCGCTGCTGAAGGACTACAACCTGCACACGATCGTCCGCTTGCAGAATGGTGTCTTCGAGCCCTACACCAAAATCCCGACCAACCTGCTGTTCTTCGATCGCAGCGGGCCGACCAAAAACATCTGGTACTACGAGCTGCCGCTGCCCGAGGGCCGCAAGAACTACTCGAAGACCAAGCCGATGCAGTTCGAGGAGTTCGCCGACTGCCTGAAATGGTTCAAACTGAAACGCCGCAAAGAAGACGACCAAGCCTGGAAGGTGCCCGTCGATGAGGTGCTGAAGTACGACGAGGAGGGCAACCTCGTGAGCTGCAACCTCGACATCAAGAACCCCAACAGCGCCGAGGCCCTGGAGCACCTGCCGCCCGAGCAGCTGGTTGCCGACATCCTCCAGAAAGAACGCCGGATCATCGAGATCATGGAAGAGATCGAAGCCGAACTCGCGGGGGCGCCGTCATGAAGCCCGACGTGAGCACCCCGATGAACCTCGACAAGCTTGTTGAGCAACTGATCGCCATCGACCAGCACGCCCGCCGCGACACGGCCCGCGCGGTCAACCTTGGCTTGACGCTCCGCAACTGGTCGATCGGCTACTACATCAGCCGCTTTGAGCTGGAAGGCGAAGACCGGGCCAATTATGGCGACGAGCTGTTCGCCCGGCTGGCCGAGAGCCTCAAGTCGTCCGGCGTGCGGAGCTGCGATCATCGCCGGCTCTACGCCTACCGTGACTTCTACCAGACCTACCCGCAGATTGTGGGGACTCTGACCCCGCAATTCGCCGCGCTGTTGCCTGCTGAAATAGACGCCGAACCGTTCCCACTGAAAGTGCGGACACCGTCCGCAAAATCGCCCGACGAGGCTGAAACAGCGGAGAACAAGATTTCGCGGACAGTGTCCGCCAAATTGGCGGTCCCGCCCGAGAAGCTGCTCAAGTCCTTGTCCTACAGTCACTTTGAGCTGCTGGTCAAACTCGACGATCCGCTCCAACGGGCGTTCTACGAGGTCGAATGCCTCCGCGGCCAGTGGTCGGTCCGCGAGCTGAAGCGGCAGATCGGCAGCCTCTATTTTGAGCGGTCCGCGTTATCGAAGGACAAGAACGCGCTCGCCAAGCACGTCGAGTCGCTAGCAGAACCAGACCATCCAGCCATGGTCCTCCGCGACCCGATGGTCTTCGAGTTCCTCGGCATCCGCCCGCAGGACACGATGCTCGAAACCGACCTGGAGCACGCGCTGCTCGACAAACTGGAGCAGTTTCTTTTGGAGCTAGGCCGAGGGTTCTGCTTCGAGACCCGGCAGAAGCGGATCGTGATCGGCGGCGATTACTTCTTTGTCGATCTGGTGTTCTACCACCGCATCCTCAAGTGCCACGTGCTGGTCGAGCTGAAGACCGAGCCGTTCACCCACGAGAACCTTGGCCAGCTCAACACCTACGTCAACTGGTTCGCCGAGAACGAGCAGACCGAGGGGGACAACCCGCCGGTCGGCATCCTGCTCTGCACCAATAAGAACGACGCCCTGGTCGAGTACGCCACCGCGGCAATCGACAACCAACTGTTCGTCTCTCGTTACCAAGTCGCGCTGCCCGACAAGGAACAGATTGCAGCGTTCATCGAAGCCCAACTCAAGGAGGTGGGCGAATGAGTGCTAAAGAATGGGCGCCAAAAGTGCCGTTGAGCGAAGTCGTTCGCCATCGCAAAGAGTTTATCGAGATCGATGATTTCGCCAGCTACAAACGCTGCCGGGTGCAACTGCACGCCAGGGGTATCTTGTTGAGGGATGAGGTTGAAGGTGCCGCAATCAAGACTAAGAAGCAGCAGGTCTGTCGGCCTGATGAGTTTCTAGTCGCTGAGATCGACGCCAAGATGGGCGGCTTTGGGATCGTGCCAAAAGAACTCGAAGGGGCGATTGTCAGCAGTCACTACTTCTTGTTCGATCCGATACGGGAAAAGCTCGATCCAAGATTCCTCGGCTACTACTGCCGGACACATGCTTTCCGGGACCAAGTCACGGCGAGGGGAACAACAAACTACGCCGCCATCAGGCCGGCCCACGTTCTCGATTACACGATCCCGCTTCCGCCGATTGCGGAGCAGCGTCGGATTGTGGCGAAGATTGAAAGCTTGGCGGGGAAGATTGCGGAGGCGCGGGAACTCGTAGCCGAAACAGACAGGAAGGCGTCAGTCTTTCCAACCAGCCTGCACGCCAAGCTCAGTCGAGCTAGAGTGCGGCGGCTGCACGAATTGATTGTGCTAGATGAGGATCGTGTCTCGGTAGAACCCAATGACGACTACCCACAGATTGGTATACGCGGTTTCGGAGGCGGACTCTTTCGGAAGTCGGCAACTCGTGGAAGCGAAACAAGCTATAAGCACTTCAATCGCATCCGAGACAGCCAGCTTGTTCTAAGTCAGGTCAAAGGCTGGGAGGGAGCTATTGCTGTCGCATCCGAGGATGAGGCAGATTGGTTTGCTTCGCCTGAATACCGAACCTTCACTTGCCTAAAAGACGAGTGCGATCCCCGGTATCTCGACCGGATAGTCCGCACTTCATGGTTCCGAAGCAAATTGCAGGATGCCACTCGTGGACAAGGGGCGAGACGCGAACGCACGCGACCCGAGATGCTGCTCGACATCGAGATTCCGTTCCCTGAGATCGGTTTGCAGAAAAAAGCCGTTTGCTGGCTGGAAGGCGTTCAAGAAATCGCTGACGACCACGCAAATACGCTACGCATACTGGAAGCGATGATGCCCTCGATTCTGGACCGAGCGTTCAGCGGACAATTGATGGATAGCAACCTCGAATCGCCCGCGAACAAAGGGACAGCCGATCAGCAACTCGCAAAACGAGCGATGGTCTACTCCGCCATGCTGCTACGGCATTGGGACAAACCAGTCGCTCGAAACGTCTTCGACGCTTGCTTAGCGCTAATGCTGAACGATCAGGCCCGCAAGAAGATAATCGGGAACAGCTCAATTCAGATAGCGACGACCAACGACAATTCAGGAACGCCTTTGCGAGGCCTCGACAGCTTGCTTGGTGGGATGCGTGTCCTCCAATCTGTAGAGATTACTAAGCAGAGCGGCCAGCAGTTTCTTTCGTTAGGCGAGAAAGCGCCCGTTACGGATCATGCTCCCGCGGCGGACAAGAAGCGGCTTAAGGAAACCCTTGCAGCATTCGAGATCGTTGGCGAAGACCGAGCCGCCGACGTGCTGTCCGAAATGATCGACACCCCCTATGAGCTTGCTACCACCTGATAACCCGTTCGAGCTGAAGCCGGATGCCAGTCGCACCGAGCCGGTAGTATGGGTGCGCCGATTAGTAATTCTGGAGAGTGAGAAGGCGTTCGATAGCCCGGTCCGCGACATCGCCTTCCGCCGAGGACTCAACCTCATCCGCACCGCCGAGCACCCGCCCGGTGAAACGCGGCCAGTCGGCCACAGTGTTGGCAAGACCCTGCTGACGCGGCTCATCCGATACTGCCTGGGCGAGAGTCACTTCGCCACTGAGCCGGTCAGAAAACGGATCGCCGCCAAGCTGCCGGAGGGCTTGGTGTTCGCTGAAATACGAGTCGCCGGCGTGGACTGGGTTGTCCGCCGACCGCTACGCGATGCCGCGACGTCACAGTCCAGGGCCAGCTCAATCGCAGCGTCTTGGCTTGCCCTCATCGAAGAGAGCAAAGAGCACGTCCCCTATGCCGATTTCCTGAAAGCGATCAACGAAGCGACCACGGCAGACATTCCCTCGATCGACCTACCCAAAGCTGGACACCCCGTTGGCTGGCGAGACCTGCTCGGTTGGTTAGCTCGCGACCACGAGTGCCGTTACCGCGTTTACAAAGAGTGGCGTGACCCCGACGCCGAGTCGGGAACCGGACGGCTCGACCGCAACGACGCCAGCTTCCTGCTGCGGCTCGCCATGGGCCTTGTCAACAGCGATGAGCTGGAGCTGATTGCCGAGCATCGCCAGTTGTCAGCCAGACTCGAAGCCAACAGGCGCGAGCAGATCAGATCGCAGCGTCTTGCCGAGGGTCTGCATATCCATTTGCAGCAACGGCTCGACCTGGATGACGACGACTTGCCCGAAGACCAAGCCCAGGCAGGCGGGCTGTTTCTCACCCGAGCCGAAGATGCCGCAGCCGCGAAGACCGGACAACTGAACCGTCTGCTCGAAGAGATCGAGGAAGAGACGACGCTAGGTAGCCTCAGCGATCGGCTGATCGAAACCTCAAATGTTTTAGCAGTTGCAAAGGCTGATCAGGAGCGAATCGAAGGCCTGCGCGAACAAGCGGAATCTCAATTGAAGAGCATTGAGCAGGCGAACGACGAGACCTTTTATGAACACTTCGTCGATCAGATGGAGTGTCCTTCCGAAGCCTGCCCATTAAAGCCCAAGAACCGTCCCGCAGACGAACCCGACCCCAGGCGTGAGTCTCAACTCACGGAACTTCGCACCGCCATTCAGAGGCACGACGAGGAACTCGTTGCACTTGAAACGCAAATCACCGAGCTGCGATCATCCGCCGCCACGGCTAGGCGAGACTGCGATGCAGAACGCCGCCGTCTCATCCAGTCTCGGAGCGGAATCGCTCGTCAGATTGGCTCGTGGGAATCGACGGTTGAGCAAGCGAAAGACTACGCCAACGCGATTGAGAGCCTCGGCTCGGCTGAACTAAGCGAAGGCGAGATCAAAAAAGCCAGGCAGGCTTCCTATGACCGCTTGGAAGCTAGCCGAGGCAGACATCGGTCCCAGCTACGGCAGATCAGTGAGTGCTACGACTGGGTTGTGCAAGAACTAATCGGTGAAGCAGCGGGTGGTAAGGTGTCTCTAGACGCTTGGGGCCTTCATCCTGAGCCCGATGAGTCAGTCGCTGCCAACGGGGCTGCGATGGCCACACTGGCGACGGTCATCGGCTTTGACTTGGCCTGCCTCGTAGCAAGTATCCAGGGCCTAGGCCACCACCCGCGGATAGTCATCCACGACAGCCCGAAAGAGGCCGACATGGAGCCGTCGCTCTATGATCGGGTGTTCTTGCTTGCCGAGCAACTTGAAGCCGTCTTCGGCTCAAGTGAGCCCAGCTTCCAGTACATCGTGACCACCACGTCGCAGCCGCCCGACAGATTTTGCCATGAGCCCATCACGAAACTTGTGCTCGACGGTCGCGAAGCCGATGGTTCGCTGCTAAAAGTTCGCTTCTAGCGAGCGATCTAAGCGAGCAAGGGCAGACTGCCAAGCCGATTTGATAATGTAACTTGGACTAAACCGCTTCGCGGTGGGACGGCATGCTGAGCGTTATGGATCGGGTTGCGATTCGCGTTTCGCTTTGGCGTGAGTGACGGCGTAGGGCTCTTCGGCGTTGTCTTGGTCGGCTGGGATGTACGGGATCAGGCCGTGCTCGAAGGCGGTCTGCTGCGTTTCGCGCGGTGCGTTGCGGATGTCGATGATCATGCCGTTGGTGAGTTCGACCAGCCAGACGAGCGGGTTGTCGCCCAAGCGGCTGGGGAGCGTGAAGTCGGGGTCCAGTTGAACCATCCCGAGGCCGTCGCGGATGATCTTCGACTTGCCCTGCATCGTGCCGGTAGAGACGCCGAACCACTGGGCGATCTCTTCGGATCGGACGTGCGGCTCGTTGTTGGGATCGCTGAGGAAGTTGACCCAACCGACCGCGTGGACGATACCCGAGGCCCAGCTGGCCCGTTTGCCGCGAACGACGGGCGATCCATTCCGGCAGAGGCCGATCGCCGCCTCGCGGCAGAGTTCTTGGTACTCGGGGCCGAGCCGTTCATTGCAGAACTCGTCGGTGAGCACGGCGAGGTCGTATTAGACCCCGCGGAAGTCGATGGGCACCTCTTCGCTTCCGCAGATCATCGGGGCCGCGTCCTTCGCGGCGGCGGCCTTGCGTCCCATGGCGAGTCTCCTGACGGTGAGATACGACTGGCTCATTGTTGCCGACTCGGCGGTTGATGAGTAGCTCAGCGGAGTCTCGGTTGACTCCCCCCTCAAGATGAGGGGCGTTTTACGCCCCCTCTTCTTGAACCGGAGTGAAGAACGATGACCGAGCTACGCCAGCGGATGATCGAGGACCTGCGGCTGCGGAACGTTTCGGAGAACACGCTTGTCTGCTACGTGCGGGCCGTGCGGCAGTACGCCCAGCACTTCGGCAAGTCGCCCGACCAACTCGACGCCGGCCATCTGCGTCAGTACTTGCTGTACCTGCTCGATGTGCAGAAGGTAGCGCAGGGGACGTACAACCAGAAGGTCGCCGCCCTGCGGTTCTTCTACCGCGTGACGCTCCAGAAGCCGGCTTACGTCGAGGGCCTCTGCTTCACCAAGAAGGAGCGGAAGTTGCCAGTCGTGCTGAGCCACGACGAGATCCGTCGGTTCCTCGAAGCCCTCGATAGCCTGAAGCATCGGGCGATCCTGATGACCTGCTACGGAGCGGGCCTTCGAATCTCCGAAGTGTTGTTGCTCAAGATTGGCGACCTCGATAGCGAGCGGATGCTGATCCGCGTCCGCCAGAGCAAGGGGAGGAAGGACCGCTACGTCGGCCTGCCCAAGGTGCTGCTGGCGGTCTTGCGCGAGTACTGGAAGGCGGCCAAGCCGGCCGAGTACCTGTTCCCCGGTCGCGACGGCACGAACCCGCTGACGCGTCAGACCGTCGTCAACGCCTGCCACCGAGCGATGAAGGCGGCCGGTATCCGAAAGAACGTCTCGCCGCACACGATGCGGCACAGCTTCGCGACGCACCTGCTCGAAGGCGGGGCCGACGTGCGGACGATCCAGGTGCTCTTGGGGCATCGCAGCGTGACGACCACGGCGTTGTACACGCATGTCTCGCGGGCGACGATCCAGAAGACGAAGAGCCCGCTCGATCAGCTGGACAAGGAGCTGGCCGCCGCCGAATGACCGATCGGCCCGAAGTGGCCGAGGTGTTCCGTGGCGGCGGATCGAGGTTCCTCAACCAGTACGGCAAGTCGCTGTCGTTCGATCAGAACCGGGCGTTGCGGGCGATCACGCTCTGCCGCACGCGGGCGTTGGGCGGACACGTCGATCGATGCGATGGCTGCGGCCACGCCCGACCGTCGTACAACTCGTGTCGCAACCGGCACTGCCCCAAGTGCCAGGCGTCGGCGCGAGCCGCTTGGATGGACGCGCGAGCAGCGGAGCTGCTCCCCGTGCCCTACTTCCACCTCGTCTTCACGCTGCCCAGCCAGCTCGGCCCAATCGCTCTGCAGAACCCGAAAGCCGTCTACGGAATCCTCTTCCGAGCGGCCTGGGAGACGGTGCGCGAACTGGCCAAGGACCCGAAGCACCTCGGTGCGAAGGTCGGCATGCTGAGCGTGCTGCACACGTGGGGATCGAACCTGATGCACCATCCCCACTTGCATTGCATCGTGCCGAGCGGTGGTGTCTCGCTCGATGGCCGTCGGTGGGTCGCCGTGAAGCGTTCCCGCAAGCGGAAGGCATTCTTCTTGCCGGTGCGGGTGATGAGCCACGTCTTCCGCGGCAAGTTCCTCCAGCAGCTCAAGGCCGCGTACAGCAGGGGTGAGCTCGGCTTTCACGGCGAACTTAAGTCGCTCAGTAATCCGAAGCGGTTCGGGGCGTTGCTCAACGCGTCGGTAGAGACCGACTGGGTCGTCTACTGCAAGCGTCCGTTCGGCGGGCCGCGGCAGGTGCTAAAGTACCTGGCTCGGTACACGCACCGCGTGGCGATCGCCAACAGCCGCTTGGTCAGCTACGAGAACGGGATGGTCCGCTTCCGATGGAAGGACTACCGTCACGGCAGCCAGACGAAGACCCTGTCGCTTAGCGACACCGAGTTCATCCGACGGTTCTTGCTGCACGTCCTGCCCGCCGGGTTGGTCCGAATCCGGCATCACGGCTTGCTCGCTAATCGGAACCGCAAGGAGAACTTGCGGCGGTGCCGCGAGTTGCTCGGCGTGAAGGAATCACCACCGATCCCTGACGCGGTAGCAACTGACGACAAGGAACCGCCTGAGACGCTCTGCCCCAAGTGCCAGTCGGGCCAGATGCGACCAAGCGAGTTGCAACCAATCCGCGGCGTCTCGACTCGTGCCGCGCTGCAACGCTTCGCCGCCGGCCTCGACTTCCAAGACTCGTCGTAGGCATCGCATGCTCAAGAACCTTGATCCGATTCGCCGAACAGCTCCGCTGAACCACGACCGGTACGCGCCGAGAGCGGCGAAACTTGGCGGTTCGGCTCGCGGCGTCCTCTTGGGGGCCGCTTCGCCAGCCATTAGGCACTTGGAGAGCCAATCAACTGGCGTGCCTCGCGTCATCACCGAGGGCGGCGGGGCAATACAATCCCCATAGCAAGCCTCCCAGGCGGTTGACTCCAACGCGTTGTATCCGAAGTGCCGGAAACCGGCATCGCGGGGCTCTACTTGCCTTGGGCACTCCCGATACAACTGCAAGCGTTATGAAAAATCTGATCTGATGCTGCTGCCATGTGGACAGTTCGCAAGGAAGCTTAAACCGCCTAACCGCGGTTAGGACCGGCAGTCGGTCGGTAGCTTGGGGCCTGCTTAATTTCTTGCTTCGGCCCACCTGTCGTCGGCCGAGACTTCGTGAAGCGAACGAGGTCGATCGAACTGGCTTCGGACAAGAGTTGCCGCGAGCGAACGTCGCTTAGCAAGTGGATCGTGCCGACGGACTTGTCGTGGTAGTAGTAACCAATCTCGACGGGTATCACCGCGTTGCGATCTGGGTCGAAAACGCTCACCGTAGCGATCGCATCAGGGTCGTCTTGGTAGACTGCCGCTTCATAGCTGGGCTTAGGCGTTCTACTGCTCATCGCTTGCCCTTCCGCTTGCCGCGGCGTGACGGACCGCGTGGTTCTAGCTTTGGCTGTGGCTTTGGAGAGCTTGGCTTCGGCTTGGGGGCGAGCCAGTGGAACTTGGGCGAGTATCGCTGATTGTTCGCAAGCCGCGCTTCGCTGTATCGAGCAAAGCGGATTTTTAGGGGTACAAGGTTTTTCGTCAGTTGCATCGAGCGCTCTTTCTCTTGTGCGAGCACGTTGCCACAAGCCGAGCAGACTTGTCAAACACTTCAGCGACCGCCACCTCGCCCAAGCGAGACGAGTGGTTCAGAGCTAGTAGCCTGCTGTCGAACCATCGCCGACAATCGCCAAGATTGCTTGCCTCATCGGCGGCGAAACTTCTTCCCATTGCCGCACGAGTTTCTGGAAGTTGTTGTCGCGTATTGTCTCGCAGCGACAATTTGGGCCACAATCCAGCAGCGCATTTGCAGCGCGGCACCGGTTGCATTCAGCGCAATCGCAAGTAACTTCACGACTTAGCTCAATATCCGAGCCCGGTTCGATTCCCGCCGCCTCCATCAGAGTAGCAAGGGCGAAATACCCCTTGTTTTCTCACACCAACGCCCGTTCGGACGCATACGTCTAGCGTCTGAACGGGCTCTCTTTATTCCCGCTATCGTCGGTTTTCAAGACAAGCCACGACATTCTGGGAAATTCCGGGAAGCGGCAGAAGTGCGCCCAGCGGTGCGTCGGCGCTGCTTACAGGCTTAATCGGTAAGGCAGAAGCCATAGGGCTGACAGGATTCTAGCGGCGATTCTCCAACAAGGAGTTGGCGAACCTCGATCCCGATGAGACCAAGTGCTTCGACTCGGCACCGACAGTCGTGCGGAATTGAAACCACAAAACCTGTTGGCCGATTAGGGCGCAGATTAGCTCGAGGCCTCGAATGCCCCTAGGTGTCTACGGCGAAAGAGCGAGAGCGGTACCCGAGTCGCTTCAGACAAATCACACATCAATTTCACCGCCGAGTGACCATTCATCCACGACCGACACGCTACTTGCTTCTAACGAATGACGATCGGCCTCGGTGAGCGAGGATTCCCTATCTTCCTCGTCAAACTCGGCGAGAGGATCGTCATCGGCTTCCACTGAAAGTACCGGTGGGTTCGGCAGAGCGAAGTAAAGATCGAGATCGCTTGCCGCTATGTCCTCCCGTTCCGGGACGACCGGTTCCTGCGTATCGATCAAGGCCTGATCGACGACTGAGGGCGGCAACGCGAGCGACCGCTCCTCTTCAGCAGTGGCTTCCATGGATACTGCGACAGGTTCGGTAGCCATTGCCGGCGCAGACGCTGTCAAAAACTGCA
>JBCDCL010000018.1:0-13963 GCA_039182175.1 Planctomycetota bacterium | reverse complement strand
GGCAGTCGCCGAACTGCATCGCCAAGAGGGGTATCGAATGAACGTCACCAGTAGTCACCCTGCGTTGATTGGCCATTGCCGCCGTTCGTCGCTTTGGAAAGCCAGATCGGTCAAGAAGACTGGCCAGAGTAAATCGCACAATACTGCCTTTAAGAAGTACCGCAGCTCAGCAGGTAGGGCGGTGGTGTCGTTCGAGTATGTCGGCCACCGCGGCGGCGGGCCGACCTAACGTTCGCTGCTACACAACACCTTAAGCAATCTATCCCGCCACGACGGATATCACGACTACGCAAGATGCCAAAGCTGACCGCGGAACAGAAGCGAGAGGTATGCACCATTGCCGCGGTGGGGTGCGATCGCCAGATCGCCGCCCGCTATTTGGGATGCACAGCGGCAGAACTCGAAGCGGCAGTGCAGGCCGACGGCCAGTTCGCCCGCGACTTGGCCCAAGCAGAGGCTGGCGCTGAGCTGGTGCACATGAAAAACCTGAAGGAGGCCGCGCAGGAGGAGAAAAACTGGCGGGCCAGTGTGTGGTGGCTCGAACGCAGGTCGCCCGACCGCTACGGCCGCCGCGATGCCCGGGCCTTCACGCCAATCCAGGTCCAGCGTTTTGTCGAATCCCTTTCGACCATTATCGCGGAAGAAGTTCGCCAAGCCGACGATCGCGAACGTTTGCTCAGTCGATTGGACACGCTCGCCAGCGAGGTATTAGGGGACGCGTTACAGGAACCCGTCGAGAGCTATGGGCTTGATGGCGATACGCAGGAAGATGCCCGCGAGGATTTACTATGACGACCAGTCCGGCGATGGGGAGTCCCATGAACGAGCGATCGCCTACGCCGCTGGCAAAGCTACTTTCTGCTTCGCTGCGTGATGCCTTCCATCGCAGGCCTGCTATCGGTGGCCAGAAAGTCCTTGGCAGCCGCGAGAGCCTTCTTTCTTGGGGGCGAAGACTCCTGCCGGGGCACTTTGCAAAGCCTCCGTCGGCGATGCATCAGTGGCTAGCCGGCCTGCTCGATACGTTCTCACACCAACGCGGACAGAAGGTGAATCTGATCGGCCCACGCGGATCGGCGAAGTCGACCATTGCGACACTCGCCCACGTACTCCGCGTGGCCGTGTGTCACGAGGAGCCGTACATCTGGATTGTGTCGGACACGAAAAGCCAAGCCCGATCACATCTGGAGAACATTAAAACCGAGCTAACCGAAAACCGTGAGTTGCTGACCGCCTTTCCGGAGCTGACAAGCAGTGCTCCTGTCTGGCGAGCAGGCGTAGTGCAGTTGCCTGCTGGCGTGACGATCGAGGCGTTCGGCACAGGGCAGCCGATCCGAGGCCGGCGTCGGCGCGAGCATCGGCCGACGCTGATCGTCTGCGACGATTTGCAAAACGATAGCCACATCGTTTCGCCTCGCCAGCGGGCAGCGTCGCGTGCATGGTTTCACGGCACGCTCCTCAAAGCAGGAACGCCAGAGACCAACGTCGTGAATCTCGCTACCGCATTGCATCGGGATGCCTTGGCGATGGAACTGCACAATACGCCGGGCTGGCAGTCGCGGATTTTCCAAGCCATCTCGGCCTGGCCAACCGATCGGCGGATATGGGATGAGTGGGAATCAATCTACTGCGACGCGAAGTATCCGAATGCACCCAAGAGAGCCCGACAGTTTTATGAAACTCATCGCGAAGCGATGGACGCCGGCGCCGAAGTTCTATGGCCTGCTCAAGAAGACTTGTACACGTTAATGGTGATGCGACTTGAAAGTGGCGCCGCCTCTTTTGAACGAGAAAAGCAGGGTTCGCCTGTCGATCCCGAGCGGTGCGAATGGCCAGACGCCTATTTCGACGATCACATTTGGTTCGACGAATGGCCTGCCGATATTACGTTGCGAACGATGGCCCTCGATCCAAGTAAAGGCTCCGACGCGAGGCAAGGTGACTACTCTGCCTTGGTGATGCTCGGCGTCGATGCCGCGGGCATTCTTTACGTCGACGCCGATCTGGCCCGCCGACCGACGCCGCAAATGGTGTCGGATGGCGTAAGTCGGTTCTTAGAGTTCCGTCCTGATGCGTTTGGCGTCGAGGCCAACCAATGGCAGCAACTGCTCTCATCCGAGTTCCTGGCAGAGTTCCGCCGGCGTGGCGTGCTGGGCGTCCAGCCTTGTGAGATCAACAACCACACAAACAAAGCGGTCCGTATACGCCGGCTTGGGCCCTACTTGTCGCAGCGTCGGATTCGGTTCCGCAAGGGAAACCCATCAACGCAACTACTTGTAGACCAGCTTCGAGACTTTCCCATCGGCGTGCACGATGACGGCCCCGACGCCGTTGAAATGGCTCTCCGACTAGCCGAGCAAGTGTGGCAAGGACGACGCTGCGTCGACGAACTGGGTGACCGACTGCCCGTTGGATAGCCGGCCTAACCGATGCTCACCTAACTTTCAATTGATAGTCCGCAACCAAAACGGGAGACCTGTTGATGACCGCGATTGATCCCTCGGTAAGTAGCCTAGAAGCAAAGCTCACAGAAGCTTGCGATGCCCTGTGGGATAATTTCGTCGATCCTCGCGAACCGTACGCCGGCGAAGAGGGCGGATGGTGGGCGCCGGTCGGCGGTTTGCGAACGAGTGGCGCCCAAGCCACCGCCCCTGGGCCGATGAGCGAAACACAACTAGCCGAGCTGCGGGCGGAATGTCGGCAGCTGGCGATCACAAACGAATTCGCCATCAATGGCCATGAGAACCGAATCAGTTACATCGTTGGCCAAGGCCATTCGTACCAGGTCAACGTTCGAAAAGGAGTCGACGACTCGATTGATCTGGCGATGCAGGCCCAAATCATATTGGATCAATTTCGCCACAAGAATCGATGGCATCAGCGGCAGCAAGAAATGGTCCGCCGGCTAGATCGTGACGGAGAGGTGTTCCTGCGAGTCTTCTCGTTGCCGGGAGGCGAGACACGCGTCCGCTTCGTTGAACCCGATCAGGTATCGGCGCCGGCCCCCAGAAATGGGGACACCACAGCTTCGTTTGGCGTGCATACCGATAGCGATGATGTCGAGTCGGTAATCGGCTACTACATTGATGGCCGGCTGGTCGACGCTAGCGAAATTCAGCATCGCAAGGCGAACGTCGATAGCAACGTGAAACGTGGCTTGCCGCTCTTTACACCTGTTCGGAAGAATCTTCGCCGTGCGGACAAGCTCTTGCGAAATATGAGTGTTGTGTCCGAAATCCAGTCGGCAATTGCGCTCATTCGCAAGCATAGAAGCGCGTCACGAAACGGGGTCGAGCAGTTTGTCGCCGACACAGCCGACAAGGTGGGCGTGGATGCCTCGGGACGCTCGCAGTCGAGTCGCTACTACGGCGCCGGCACCATTCTCGACGCTCCCGAAGGACTCGAATACCAGTTCCCTACGACGGGCGTCGACGCCAGCAGCTACGTTGCTATTCTGCAAGCCGAACTCCGCGCCATCGCGGCACGTTTGGTGATGCCGGAGTATATGCTGAGTAGCAATGCATCGAACTCGAACTACGCCTCGACAATTGTCGCCGAAGGCCCAGCGATGCGAATGTTCGAACGACTGCAGGCATCGCTGGTCGAGGACGATTGCGACTTGATGTGGCGGGTGCTGGAGAATGCCGTTCGGGCCGGGCGACTGCCCAGCGACATGCGGCAACGGGTCGAGCTACAGATCACCCCGCCAACACTCCGCATCCGCGATCCGCTGCAAGAAGCACGTGTCGATCGCATTGCGTACGACAACGGCGTACTTTCTAAGCAGACATGGAGTCAGCGGCTCGGTCTGGACTACGAGCAAGAGCAGCGCAATCGCATGAACGACGAAAAACAGTAGCGTAGTAAATGCTAACCGGCCAAAAGTCGTCGTAGTATACAAATTAACAGATGTTATAATCCTAGCATGACAAACGCCACGACAAGATCGACTGCCCGCACTGACAAGCCCGAGCAAGCTCAATTGGCATTCGCCGAGCTGCTCAGCCAAGCTTCGCGGCGTGGGTTTTACGGCACGGCGTCGCTAACGTTGAGCGTGCAAGATGGACACGTCCAGCACTTGAAGATCGCTACCGAACGGATGATCCGTTAGCTCGCTCTGCCGTAGGTAGTGTCGGCAGCAACGGCTACCTCGACTAACAACTAAATACCGGTATCGAACCGAGCCACAGGCAGCCATGCCTGGGTATCGCAACGAGCCCTTCGAGAGACCAACGGCGTCTCACGGAGGGCTTTTTAATTGGCTAGACGCAATTCAATTTGGAGAGCCTCGATGACCAACGTCTCCACGGCGCCAGAAGCAATCGAGCCGGAGCAGCTCAGCGCTGCCGACTCGCCTGCAGAAGAACTTCAAGAGTACGTCGACTCTCGCCATGCAACGGTCCGCCTCGACAAAGCCTCGAGTGTACTGCAGGGCGTCAAGCTGCTAGGGCTCGCTAGTCGCAACGGACGCCAGTACCGCGAGACAGCGCTCCGCAAAGCAATTCACCTTTACGAAGGCGCCAAGGTCAACGTCAACCATCCGGCGGGCGATCCCCTTTCGCCCCGAGACTATCGAGATCGCATCGGCGTCATTCGCGGCGTCAAGCACCGACCAGGCGAAGGCCTCTTTGGCGCCTTGCACTTCAACCCCAAGCACCCTCTGGCGGAGCAGTTGGTTTGGGACGCTGAGCATGCACCTGAAAACGTCGGATTCTCACACAACGTGATGGCCCGCACTGTCCGCAAAGGGCAAGCGGTTGTTGTCGAGTCGATCGAAAAGGTCCGCAGTGTCGATCTCGTCGCTGATCCGGCAACTACGAGCGATCTGTTTGAGCAAGCAGAATCTACGGCCTCGCAGCAGGGGCGTACGAACACGGACTGGGATCGACTAACGCTCCACGAACTGCAGCTACATCGACCCGATCTATTCGCGGAACTGGCGGAAGCTCACCAAGCAGAGCTTGCCGAGAAGCAGCAACAGATCGACCACCTATCCGAGCGAGAGGCGACCGCGATTCGTGAGCGACGCATCACAGAACTACTAATTGAGCACGATCTGCCTCTGCCACGAACGGCGGATCCTTCGGCAGCGTTACTCACCAGCAAGGCCTTTCTCGAGTCGCTCGTGGCAGCTCCCGACGACGAAACCTTGCAGCGGCTTGTTTCCGACCGCGCCGAGGCGTTGCAAGAAGCAAGCAAACAGCGATCGCCGGTCGTTGCACGCGAGCAGAACTTGCTCGCCACGCAGCAAGCTTCTTTGCCGGTTGACGCGGAGGCTTTTGTCGCGGCGATCTCACGGCGTTAGTCAAAACGGAACGCGACGATTCGCCAAGCCTTGGCGATTGGGCCCACACTTCTTCCTTACATGGAGTTACGAACTATGGCGAACACGATGCGATGGCGTTATGGGGATACGAATCCCGTGATGCTGGCGGTGGATTCGGCGACGGTGATCGAGATCGGCGATTTGGTTTATCACGATACCGACGACGCCCGGCCCGCCACTGCGATGCCCGACCAGGGCAGCGAGACACTGAATCAACAGGCATTTCAAGACGGCTTTGCGGGCGTTGCGATGCAGTGTTCTGCCGATGGCGAAACCGCTCCGATTCGCGTGGCGACGACCGGCGTCTTTGAGTTCGATTGCGACGCCAGCACCTTCGAGGTCGGCACGCTTCTTGGCGTTGCTGAAAATGCCGCGGGCACTGCTCTCGAAGCACAAAAGATCTCAAGCGTCGGCGCCGCTGGACTGGCCATCGGCCGGTGTGCGAAGCGGGTAAACCCCTCCAGCACGCGGGTGCTCGTCGATGTCGTCAGCACTGTCATGAAAGGCGGTCCGCAGGCGGCTGCTTAGCGTCGGCGGAATCGAGACCAGCCAAGCCTTTACACCACCATCCATCTCATTGCGGAGTAATAGCAGTGCCTACACTGAATTACCGAGAACTCAGCCGACGCTATCAAGCGGACGGCGCCGAGAAGACGGTCGAGCATCTTTCCGAGGCGCTCGAAACCAAGCAACTTCGACCCGAAGACTTTAGCATTCGCGACCTTGCCGAGGCGCTAATGCCAGACGGCCGAGAGTGGGTGCGAACTCTCGACCCACGCCAAGGCGCCGCGACCCCAATCCTGGAGTCTGACGGCGTCGATGTGTCGGCGTTTCAGAATGTCGCCAGCCAGGTCATTCACGCCAAGATCTTGGAGGCATATTCCCAAGAAGCCTTCGTTGTTTCGAAACTGGTCGACACCGTGCCAACGCGGCTTGATGGCGAGAAGATTCCGGGTGTCAATCGTGTCGCTGACAAGATTGACGAAGTCGGTCCGGGCATGCCATACCCGAACCTCGGCTTCGGCGAAGACTACATCGAGACGCCGTCGACCACCAAGCGCGGCTTCATCGTTCCTGTTACCAAGGAAGCGATTTTCTTCGACCGTACGAACTTGATTCTGAGCCGCGCGGCCGAAGTTGGCGAAGTGCTCGGGCTCAACAAAGAGAAGCGACTGCTCGACCTTGTGATTGGAGTCAACAACAACTTCAACCATAACGGCGTCTCGTATGACACCTACCAGACGTCTGGCGACTGGGTCAACGAGCTATCCGGCAACGAGCTGCAAGACTGGACCAACGTCGATGCGGCGGAGCAGTTGTTGGCGGACATCCTTGATCCGGCGACCGGCGAGCCTGTGCTGCTACGGGGCACCAACGTCCTGGTCATGCCCGCCTACCGGCATGCAGCTCATCGCGTCTTCAACGCGGCGGAAATTAACTACTCGGCGTCGGGCTCGCAAACCGCAACGGTTGCCGCGAATCCACTCGGCAACTACCAGGTGCATGAAAGTCGCCTTGCCTATCGCCGCGTCATTGCCTCGGGCGAGTTAGCCGACGACGCGAAGAAGTGGTGGTTCTTGGGCGACTTTAAGCGAGCGTTCGCCTATATGGAGAACTGGCCGATCACCGTCACGCAGGCCCCACTCGGCAGCGAGGCAGACTTCACCAGCGACATTGTGCTTCGCTTCAAGGCAAGCGAACGGGGAGCGGCTGCCGTGCTCAATCCGCGCTACGTCGTGAAGTGCACGGGGTAGGCCCAAACTGTCGGATGCCCGGGCGGCCGTCGCTGCCGCTCGGGCGTATGCCGACGCGTTTCTTTTAAAGACTTTTTCACACGGAGATCGAGCTTATGGCTAGTGGCGATACTCTTGCCGTCTTCGATGCCCTAGCGGGGCGACCTACAGGGGGTGACGAGCCGCAGATCGACCTCCGCGGTTCTCATCCAGTGCTCGATTACGACGATAGCCTCATCGAAGCAACGAGCTTTACGCTGTTTCTGTCCTCCAATTACAGCGGCGGCGGATTTGCTGTTCAACTGCTGTGGACATCGCAAACCGCTACAACGGGTGATGTCAGGTGGGAGGCTGCTATCGAACGCCAACCCACGGGATTTGACTTAGACAGCTCCAATTTCGGGGACGATGTGACTGCGATAAGCGCAGCCCCTTCGACAGCAGGAGAAATTGTAGCGACCGAGCTTTCTATCTCTGCGGCCATTTCTGGTTTGCCTCTGGCAGGCGAGAGGCTGCGACTACGTATCCGCCGTAACGCTGCTGATGCAGGCGACACAATGGTGGGCGACGCCGAATTGCTGGCAGTTGAAGTGCGGGAGGCTTAAGCATGGCAATTCACCTCGCTGGCAATAGCGTTTTGCAAATTCCCGCATCGGAAATCGGCGCCGGTGCAACTTCGTTCAGCGCCTGTTTCTGGGTCAATTTTCAATCGATTGACAACACAGACGACGCGTTGCTGCAAATCGGACCTGACGGGCAAAACCGTCGACTGCTCATATGGCGAGATTACCAAAGTGCTTTCAGCTCAGGCACGAATTGCTTATCAGTCGCGGCAGGAGACGGTTCGACAGCTTCGACTCTCTCCAGCGTGTCTGGCACACTCACCTCTGCCGTTCAAGGCGAGTGGCTTCACCTTGCGGTGACATGGCAAGCGAATTTTGGATTTCGACTCTATATAAATGGCTTAGCCGATCCAAACGAAGGTTTCCTCGGCGACTCGATTGCTTCCCTTAGTTCAGGAGCAGAAGACTACGCACTCGGCTATCCGACAGGTTCGTTTAGACGGCCTGACCTGTGGATGGCCGAGCACGCATTTTGGGCGAATACAGTTCTGACTCCAAAGGAAATTGGAGTCTTGGCAGCCGGTGTTTCACCGCTTTTCCTAGCATCACGCCTTGCAGAACTACAGGTCTACCGAGCATTGATTCGCGATTCGCCAGACATGGCGGTAGGGCCAACCTTTGCGGCCGTCGGATCGGTGCCGACCGTTGCGAATCCATCGATTCAGTTTCCAAGTCAGGCCTTCACTCCAACCTCGCGAAGACACCTGGTGGCTAGCGTCGATCAGCTCCAGTGCGGCGCCATCGGCGCCGTTGCCACAGGCTTGTCACTTTCCGGGGCCGCTGCAGCCGACATGTCCCCCCTCACAAAAGCCTCATGACTACGGAAAGGGGAAAGAAATATGGCAATCGCTGAAGACGTTTTTGCCGCGGTCTACAAGAACAGCACAGCCGTGCTATTTGCGCGGGTAGTCGACGCCGACGGTACGCCAGTCCAGCCGACGGATATCGCTTCTATCCAGTACACGATTAACGAGCGAATTGACAATCGAGCCGAAGTCGGCGATCCGGTGCCAGGCCATGAAGCCAGCGGCCTGACCGTTAGCGAAGTCTTCTTCGACACCTTGCAAACGGATGCGAATTGGTCGGTCGATGCAGAAGGTTACAACTTTCGCCATGAAATCGACGTGACCAGTAACGAAGCGTTTCCTAAGGCAGGCGTCTCCTATCAAGTCCGCTATCAGCTACAGCCTGCCGTTGGGCAGAAGATCGTTTTCCGCTTTCAACTGAGGGCAATCTGATCATGAGCGAAGATCATTCCCAGATAGAGACCATTCGCAGCCAGACGCTGAATCTGATTGAACAAATACGCACGAATCCCAAGCCGACCTACCGTATTGACGGGCAACAAGTGCTTTGGGAAGAGTATGTCGACTCGTTGCAAAAGACGGTCGATTGGTGCGACCGAAAGCTGCTGGAAGCTTCGCCCTACGAAGTGCGATCGAAAGGAGTCGGCTAATGAGCGACCTGTTGGATATTCGCGGAGACCTCGCGGAAGTGGTCGATTCACTGCAGCCGCTAACGCTTCGTCGGCGGGCGTCGGACGTTGAGGTAGCAATCCCCGCTGCCTTGGGGTCGACGCTGCAGACTGCGGAGGTCGAGCCCAGTGGGGGAGCGGTTACGCAGTCTGAAAAGCGGTGGCTTTTCGAGTTGTCCGAGGGCAGCGACCCGGTCGAAGTGGGCGACGTACTTGTCGACCCCGACGACCGCCGGTGGACCGTGTTGACTGTCGAGCAGCGTACGTCAGGTACGCAAACCTGCTGCAAGACGCAATCGTTAGCGATCCGATACGACCTACGACAGCTAATTACGATCGAAGAGGCGACTTGGGAAGACAATGGATCTGAGCTAGAGGCGACAGAGTGGACAGCAGTTCGCACGGCCATCCCCGCAAGGATCCAACCGGTGAGCACTGAGATGGATCGAACGCAGGCCGAGCCTACCGCTGCGGCGAGATTTCGCGTCTATCTGGCGGAGGATTTCTCGCTCAACCAGAATCACCGGCTAGTCGATGCCCAGGGCACGATTTATCAGATCGACCGTTACGAGCCAGCCGATCGTATTGACGCACTCGCCGTTGTCGAAGCTTCGGCCATCGAGGTTGCGTCCGCCCCATGACCGCTGCTCCACCGCGAACCGATTATCAAGCGCTAGCCTGGGACGTGGATGCATCGCAGCGTTTTGAAACGCCCTGCATCGATGGATCGATTATTGCCGTGTTCGTGAGGAACTTCTGCAGCACAGATGCCGTGCTCGCCGTCACCTGTGAGGACTCGCGAGGCAACGTACTCGCGACAAGGTTACTAAGCGCTGGGCACGAGTTGTTGCTATTTCCTGCTACCACGACGCTCGAGAAACTTACAGCCTATTCGACTGCTGAGCACTGCCGCTGCCAGATCGTGCTCCTCGTGCAACGCAAAGCGGCCTGTCAGGACTACTCGTCAATTTGAACGCGTTCGTAGAGTAGGTTGATAAGTTGCGTCAGCAGATCGGCGTGAGCCGTTTCCATAACAACTTGGGCTCGTTGCAATACGGCCCGCTTGGCGTTCATCTTCCGTGCTGCATCGATCGTGCCTTGCTCGGTCAATTGTCCGCCGATACCGAATCGACTAGCAAGCTCTGCGTAGTCATCGGCAGACCAGTTTGCAAAGAGGTCGGGATGGGTTGCCTTGATTCGTTCTACAGCCGGATTGGTCGCTGCGTCGAATGCTGCTGGACTGATTCCCGTCGGAGGCTTGAAGAGTTGATCCGTGGCGACGCCAAGGCCTTCTGCAAGACGGTGTAGGGTACGCGCTTGCGGTCGATGGTCGCCGCGGGCAATGCCGCGGATAGTTCTGGCGTCGAGACCAGTGGATTCGACGACATCTTCGTAAGTCATGGCTTCACGGGCCATGATCCTGCGAAGATTATGCGCGAGCACGTGCGCAGAACGATTGCCCAGATCAGCAGAGTCAACGGTGTCCGCCTGTTCCGATCGCGTCGTGTCCGGATCTGGCGAAGGATTTGGCGTCGTAGTGGGCAAAATGGGGACAGCGACTTGGACAAAACAATGGGACAGACAAGCAGCCAAGCGAATTCCGGCGGAACTCGCATACGTTCACCACGAGTATAGCTACTAGCGTTGTCGCAATCATTGCCAGGCGACCAATCTGCCTGGGGAGATTCGCCGGCGTGCTGCATCGACGGGCGGCTCTAGGCGCCACTAAGATCGGCTTTATGCCCAGATCTTGCATGCAGCAGGGGGCGATCTTCTGGATAAAAGAGATCCCGCGCGCCGTGGAGCAATCCGATCGCTTGAGCGTTGGAGCCCCGAAATTTGGTGGCCAGTGGCAAGAGCAGCCAGCGACCTTCGGGCCAGCGGACATCCATTACCTTGGCACAGTCTTCGAGAAGTTGATACACACGTGCACGCGTTACGCCCAACGCTTCTGCTTGTTCGCGAACCGAAGGCGCTCCTTCGTCGAGCCGGAGGCGATCGGATGCCAATTGTCCGACTTGATCACCGAGATCAATGCAGATTTGCCGAATCATTGGCTCTGCGATGCGTTGATGCAGTTCGCTCGCAGGCGGCAGTTTGGCTTCCCACACGACTTCCGTTAGCCAGCGAGCGAGTCGAGGTGCAAACCGCGGCGAAAGTTCCAAATCGAGATTTTCGTGTAATGCCGATGTCGACAACGCTTCGTGAACCGTGCAGAAAATTTCTAGGATCGCACTTATACGTTTCTCGCCATGGGTCCGTAGGCGACGCATCTTCGATAACGATAACCCGGTGTAATCGCCAAGCGGCGTGTGCCAGATCACCGTCGGCAGGGCTTGGAGCGACGGCGCCAATCGACCGAGCTTTTGTTCTTGTAAGCCATTGCGAACAACGGTTTCGCACCACGTGGACCAAAGGGCCTCGGAAACCAATGTGGCGTCAAAGCTCACTTTGCTATCGGACTCGATGGCGGCAGGCTCTGCCTTCACGAGACCAAAAGGCTCGTCCGGCGAATCCGCCTTGGCGATGCGGCGGAGTAGGGCAAAGAACCCCATCATTTTCTTGTGACCGACGCCTGGCGTTTCCATCAGCTCGTCGAGCGGCTTCGCAAGCAAGTCTCGCAGCGACAAGTCGAGAAAGGCGATCGGCAGGCGCCGATCAGTGGGCAGCACCCAGTAAGAAAGCTCGCGATCGAGCCGACCGTCGCGAGGCAGTTCGAGTAAGTTTTTGCGAAGTCGTTCGTAAGTTCCCACCAACCGATAACGATCGTGAGGGACGGCTTTCCTGGCCATTGCGAGTTCCTCTTCGTTCGCACTGATTCACTACCCGCCTGTTCGGCGAGCAATCATCAGTCCGACGCACCCAACGAAGGAGACGGACATTATTTTGGCGCCATCATAGCGCGAGTCCATCTGCAAGGCTCAAGCCAAATGAGGAAAGCCAGTAATCCCTTCGGCAGCGTCTTCCGCCATCGATGCCAAAGGTAAGTAAGCAGTCGAACCAATTAATTCAGATTGCATGACACAGAAGCAGTAGACCGATTCGACAATGACCTAGCTTGCCAAGCGTTGCTTTCGCCATCGCGACATTCTTCGGATTCGTCCGCAAGGTGTCAAGCAATTTCCTGCAATCGTGGGGCAAATAGGCGACTGCGACAACCTTGCGGCACGTTGGGCGGTTGGATTATCGAGGAGAAGTCTGCGAAAATGCCGAATCACGAGGTTCCTATTAACAGCCGTTGGTGACGAACAGCTGTCACACCGACGCACATTTGTACCGGCACAATCGTCACCCTACGCAATTCGCCACGTGTCTTCCATTACGACAACTCGATCACAGGCGACCTATCAGACTAGGTCAAATCGGCAAAACAGCACGGCGGGGCGGGTTTGCGTGCTCGGCGCGGGCAGCTCAGGACTTGCTGTTGCGAAGAATCTGAAGCAAGCCGGTATTGCTATTGATGTCTTAGAGAAGCAAGGCGAGCTGGGCGGAAATTGGTGCTATGGCCAGCCGGCAAGCAGCGTTTACAAGTCAACGCACTTGATCTCGTCGAAGCAGTTGACCGAGTACACCGACTTTCCGATGCCGGACAACTACCCAGAGTTCCCCCACCACCGTTTGGTCTGGAAGTATCTGCGAAGTTATGCGGAGCATTTCGATCTGGAAGAGCACATCGAGTTTGGCGTAGGTGTTCAGCGCGCAACGCGTTTAGACGAGGGCGGTTGGTGGGTAGAACTCGACTCCGGCGAAACTCGCCATTACGCCCGGCTGGTCGTGGCCAATGGCCACAACTGGGATCCTCGCTGGCCGGAATTTTCTGGCGAGTTCGCCGGTGTGCAGCTGCATTCGTCTGAATACAAAACGCCCGATGTGCTTGCCGGCAAACGGGTGCTGGTAGTCGGTGGCGGGAACTCGGGCTGCGACATCGCCGTTGAAGCTGCCCAAAATGCCGCGTCAGCCTCCATAAGCCTTCGCCGCGGCTATCATCTGCTTCCCAAGTTCTTCCACGGCACGCCAATCGATATCTGTGGTGAGCGGATGCTGCGTTGGCGATTCCCGCTCCCACTGCGGCGGACGCTCGCCGCGGCGGCAAGCTTCCTGGTGCTGGGTAGTCCACGCTGGTTGGGCTTACCCAAGCCAGACCACCGGCTCTTTGAAACGCATCCGGTGATCAACTCGCAACTGATCTACCACGTCGGCCACGGCGATATCCAGGTTCGCCCCAACATTGCAGAGCTTTGCGGCGAGCGGGTTCGCTTTGCTGACGGGACGGAAGAGCCGTTCGACGTGATCATCTACGCCACCGGCTTTAAGGTGACGTTGCCGTTCTTGCCGTCCGGCGAACTACGCTGGTCCGATGGTCGACCGGAGCTATTTCTCAATGTCTTTCCGCCCGATTGCGATGACCTCTTCTTTGCTGGCTTGATCCAGCCTGATAGTGGGCAGTTTGGCTTGGTTGATGAGCAGGCGAAGCTGATTGCTGCGTACCTCACGGGCATCGAAGCGGGCAAGCCGGCCGCGGATTGGTTTCGCCAGGAGAAACGCCGCCGGGCTGGCGAGCCGCTCACTTCGATTCGCTATCTAGCGACGCCGCGGCATGCGTTGGAAGTGGAGCATTTCAGCTACCGCCGCCGGCTGCAGAAGCTAACCCGCCGGCTAAATCGCGGCTGAGAAATAGTTGGCTCAAAGAAAGTTCGGAATTTCGTTTCCGGGAGCCGCCTAGAAAAACTTTTCGCTCTCGCCAAACGACTTACGGCGAGCGGAAGAGCGTTCAGGAGGCAAAAACCGCCGTTTGGCCCCCGATTTGAGC